>JBCBHL010000068.1:0-24865 GCA_038525605.1 Bacteroidota bacterium | reverse complement strand
CACTTTATGTTGCCTTATTGGAATGGTGAGGGACTGGCTTCTGCCAAATATGGAAACATCAAGTGATTAATTCCGCCTACTTTATTTACCTTATCTATGAGGCAAATAGCAATACAGGAACCTAATACTGTGGACACTAAAATCACCGTTTAGCATACTCACGAGAGCATGAACGACTGACAAGCCCAATCCATGACCACCAAATTCTTTTCTCGTACCACTGTCCAGTTGTTTAAACCTGTCAAAAATGGTTTTAAGACTGTCCTCGTCTATTCCAACTCCAAAATCCCTGATGCTCAAAATCAGTTTATTCTCTGACTCCTGTTCTGCAGTAATCATTACCTTTTCGTTCGGCTTATTAAATTTCAAAGCATTGGAAACCAGGTTAGTAACTATAATTGAGAGTTTTTCTTTATCTGTAGTAAAGTCCAATTCTCCTGATGCCACTACCGTCAAAACATCCTCTTTTGAGGAATCAATGCTGACAAAAGCCTGACAAACCTCATTTATCAGTTCTGAAACATTGAATTTTGAAATATTGGGGGAAGTCTGACCAGCTTCAATTTCAGCTGCGGTCAGAATATTTCTCATCTGAAAATTGAGATTATAAACTTCCTTGTAGACTAGTTTATTGATTTCAATATTTCCCTGATGATCCCGCGGATTATCATTTACCACTTTCAACAATCCCATGATCGACGTAAGCGGATTATTAATTTCATTTTTAATATTGGAGAGAAAATCGCTCTGCACTTTTTCAGCACTTAGCAATTTCTGATTTACCCTTCTTAGCTCTTCTTCTAATTTTTGTTTATCTGTCAATTTCTCCATTTTTAGATCCTTTCGTATATAGTTGGTAAAATTGGCTTTAATGGCACATTTTTACCCAGAATTGATTCGGAATGCCCCAGGAAGAAATATCCTCCCTTTGACAGCTTCCCACACAATTTATTGATCACCGACTCCTGTGTTGCTTTATCGAAATAAATCAGCACATTGCGACAGAAGATGATATCAAAATTTTGCTCCAGGTTATAATGACTGTCGATCAGATTAAACCTTCGAAATGTTGCCCGACTCCTTAATTTAGGAATCACCCTAACAGTATTTGATTCTCTGTCCTTACTTTTCAGGAAGTATTTGGCTTTTAAATCAAATGGCACATCTTTAATTCTATCAAACTTATAGACTGCATTTACAGCTTGCTTCAGTGCTTCAACAGAAATGTCAGTTCCCAGAATCCTGTAGTCAAGGTGCTGATCAAATGACAATTTTTGGTTGTATTCTTCCAAAACCATGGCCAGCGTGTAAATTTCCTCGCCTGTGGAGGCAGCTGCACTCCAAATTGATAGGTTTCTTTTTCCGTTTTTTTCTCTGAATTGTGGCAAAACCGTGTTTGTGAGAAAATCGAAATGCGCAGACTCACGGTAGAAATCAGTTTTGTTTGTAGAAATAGCATCAATCATATTGATTAATTCTTCCTCCCCACGATCACTAAAAACCAATTCAAGATATGTTTTGAAAGTACTGCATCCTGTAGCTCTAAGCCTTTTCTGCAGCCTGCCCTCAACCATTACTTTCTTTTCTTTCGGCAGTCTGATTCCAAAATTGCCCGTTACGAACGTACTGATCCTGTGAAACTCAGCATCAGTGAGCTTTTGCTTTTCGTACACTGTATATGGCAGTTCTGAACTCATGTGTGTCTATCCTGATCGATTAGAATTTCTCAAAGTCACTGTCATCGGCAGCATCGCCCAGATCAATGTCTATGCCGGAATTATTGGAGGTAAAGTCCTCTGGTGTATCATTTTCTACAATTACCTCTTCTTCAACAAATGTGGTTTCTTCCTGAGCCGGGTAGAACACCTCCTCAGGCTGTTCATAGCCTGTTTCAACGGTCTTGTTTTTAGGTTCAGCGTCGATTTGAAAAAACGATACTGTGTCGATCATTAAGTCTGCATGCGTATGAAGCTCCTGCGAATTTGCAGCCATTTCCTCAGCAATTGCAGCGTTCTGCTGAATGATCTGATTGAGATTCTGAATAGCTCCGTTTACCTGATCTGCACCATTATTTTGCTCCACGCTAGCAGAAGTAATTTCTTTCACAAGCATAGCAGTTTTATTGATTTCTGGAACAGTATTACCCAGTAGCTTACTGGAGGTTTCTGCCATTTCAACACCGAGACTTGATTTTTCATTGATGTCTTTAGCTGCCTCCTGGCTTCTTTCTGCCAATCTTCTGATTTCTGCTGCTACCACAGCAAATCCTTTTCCATGCTCTCCGGCCCTGGCCGCTTCAACTGCAGCATTCAAAGCAAGCAGGTTAGTTTGCCTGGCAATTTCATCGACAATCGAAATGTTTTGAGTGATCATCTTCATAGAATCCAGCGTTCGCTCTACCAGGTAATTACTTTCCTCTATGCTCTCTGATCCTTTGTTGGCTATTCTCTCTGTTTCTTTGGCATTAAAGGCGTTTTGATCAATATTAGCAGCCATTTCCTCCATCGATGAAGAAACTTCCTCAGCTGCACTCGCCTGCTGAGCAGCGGCATCAGACATGAGCTGAGAAGAGGTGCTTAAATCTTTACTGGCGGTCACAATATTACTGCTGCTCTCTACCACTGTTCCCACTATTTTTCTCAGTTTATCGACCATCAATTTAAGGCTGCCTAACAACTCTCCCATTTCGTCGGATCGGCTAACGTCGAGTCTCACATCCAGCTGACCGTTGGCAATTCTTGTAATAGCATTTCTTGCCTTCTTGATAGAATAGTCTATTCCTCTGATAATCCATAGGCCGATGAGAATTGTCAAAACACCCCCGATCAAGAGGTACAATAAAATCTTTGTGGTTGTACTTTCTCTGCCCTCTTCACTGTTTTCATTAACGGCATTAACCATTGAATTAATGAGATTGAGAATTTTGCCATAGCTTTCACTGAGTTCACCATTTATTCCCTGACCTTCTTCCCTTCCTATTTGATTATCGATAGCAACCAACCTTATAAACAGGTCTCTGTAAGCGATGAGCTTAGTCTCGAGATCGCCATTAGTTCTGTTGCTGATGCTTTCGACGATGTCTTTTACGTTTTCAAAGTACTCAATTCTACCTCTGAGTAAATAATCTTTCTCATTTCTTCTGATTCTAAGAATATCAAGCTGATTCCGCTGAGAGGTATAGTTATCTTCCAGGTCATGCATGATTTCTCTCATCTTGCCGATAAGTCCATAATCAGTAAACCCTCTCTCCTTTTTCAGAGTGGCCAGTTGTTCGAACTTTGCTTTATAATTGCTGTGAAGTACCAGAAGTTGATCCAGATCATCGGCAAGCCCAAAGCCTCCCGCAAGACTGTTTTCCTTCAAATTCTTGATTTTCATCACATTTGTCTCCAGCTGGTTATAAAACCCTTTTTGATACTCGCTTTCTTTGGTTTTGTAGAATTCGTTATCCTTCAATTCCCAAAGCAACATACTCTTTTCCGATTCTCTTAACTTCACAATGTTGACCTGTACATCTTTCAATTCAACACTTGTGGAAATAATTCTTGCTACAATAGAGAAAGTATTGGATATGAAAAAACCTATTACCAGTAAGAGAATGGCTACTCCACTGATAAAAAGGATTAATTTTCGCTTGATTGTTAACCTCATTCTTTTTCCTTTTGCTCTTTGTAATTTTGCTGATTATATGCCTTCTGCCTCGTTAGTATCCTGCATAAATTGTACCTCCTCAAGGGAGAAAACTGCATCCAGGCTTACCAGCATGATGAACTCGTCTTCCTTTCTAAACATTCCTTTGATGAATTCCAGTGGGTATTTGGCTTCAATAGAAGGAGATGGCTGTATCTGAGTCCTTTCAATTTCAAGTACTTCCAATACAGAATCTACCAATGCACCAATCTGGATCACTTCATCTTCCACATTGAGTTCTATTACTATGATACAGGTATTGATAGTTTTCTCAACAGGCTCCAATCCAAATTTCACTTTGGTATCAATCAATGGTAGCACTTTCCCTCTCAGATTGATAATGCCTGACATGTAGTCCGGTGCCAGCGGTACTCTGGTGATGCTTGGTACTTCAAGAATTTCAATTACTTGTTTTACATCAACAGCAAAAAACTCGTCATCGAGTTTAAACGACAAATAAGAGTCGGTTTCTACTACCTCTTTATCGTCTTTTTCCTTGAACACATTCATTTTCAACATATGGATTTACCCTGTTACTTTTAACTTTAATATACTGTATCTAATACTTCGTCCGTTTCATCTTTTACCGGAACTGTCGGCTCCTGAATTGTTTCGGATACTGATTCGTCATCGACCGTAAAAAATGCTATTGCCTCTTTCAGTGAAATCGCCTGTTTGTTGAGGTTATTGGCATTTTCTGTTACCCTCGTTGCTACTTTTGCATTATTCTGAACTGTGATATTCAAATTCTGAATGGCTGTATTTACCTGCATTGCCCCACTACTTTGTTCAATACTTGCACCAGTGATTGCTCTTACCAACTCAGCATTTTTTTGAATTTGCGGAACTACTGATCCAAGTAATTCTCCTGATTCGATGGCTTTTTCAACACCACTGGTAGACACTTCATCGATTTCCGTAGCAGCGGCCTGGCTTCTTTCTGCCAGCTTTCTAATTTCAGCAGCTACTACTGCAAACCCTCTGCCATGTTCCCCGGCTCTTGCTGCCTCAACGGCGGCATTTAATGCCAGCAAATTGGTTTGACGAGCTATATCTCCAATAATTGAAATCTTGTTAGTAATTATTTTCATTGATTTCACTGTTGAATCCACAGCATCATTACCTTCCAGCATGCTATCAGCAGCTTTAACAGCCAGTGTCTCTGTCTCTTTGGAATTGACTCTGTTCATCTCAATGTTCGCAGACATTTCCTCCATTGAGGCAGAAACCTCCTCTGCAGAACTTGCCTGCTCATTGGATGCCATCGACAGGTTTTCTGATGCCTCCTTCAAATCTTTACTATTACGAGTCACCAGTTCGGCAGCTCTGGTAGCCTGCCTGATCACAGGCCTCAACATATTAATCATGTGCTTTAGAGATTTCAAGGCAGTAGAAAACTCATCTTTGCCATTGGCATCCTCCATCTCTATATTCAACCTGCCATTGGCAACAAAATTGATCGTTTCATTCACTACACTCATTCTGTGTCTCATATTGCTCGCCACAAAAGCCACAATTATATAAGCAATGATGATAATTGCCACTGATCCGTAGATTGCCAGTTTTTTAGAAAAAGTTACTGTTTCCGCCACAGCTTCTGTTCTTTGGATCATCAACTGTGATTCATGGTCTGAAAAGTCATTGATAAGCTTTCTAATATTTTCTGTGTAGGTTTTACCTTGATTAATATCTATAGTTTTTGTCAGCTCAGTGATAGATGCATTGCTATCAAAAAGCCTTCTCTGCCTGACAGCAGGATTTGCAAATTCAGACAGCCATGTTTCAGCAGTTTTATTGACTTTACTTAATCTCTGTAGCTGTTCGGGGTCTCCATCTACCAAAAGAGAAGTCTGTTCGTAAATAGTTTCAAACTCAGACCTGCTGGTCTTAAACTTCTCAATGAAAGATTCATCTTTTGTAGCTAAAAATCCATAAACGCCAGCTTCCTGCTCAATTATGTGTTTAACAAGCTGGCTACTTTTGTCCATGACTTCATGCGTTTTATCAACATCTTCTGCGGTCTTTATCTGAGACTCGATGCTATTGTAAAGCAGAGTGATAGAGATCACCATTACCACAACGACTGCAGTGGTCCCGCCAAATAAATTGGCATTTATGGTCATATTACGCATGTTCATAGTAGTTCAATCTTTATAGTTATCAATATATTTCGTTTTTGGTTACTCATTAAGAGGCTACATTTTTAAACTTCTTTTCTTTTTGCTCAACGATTTTGTAGGCGTCCAGTACAAGGGCCATTGTACCATCTCCTAATATGGTTGCACCAGAAATAAACTCCTGTTTGCGGAAAAATTTACCCACCGGTTTCAACACTGCCTGATATTCTCCTTCAATGGCATCTACAGCCACTGCTATCTTTGTACCTCTGTTCTTCACTATTACCAGATTGATGAACTCTTTTGAATCGTCGTCCAGTAAATCAAATTCTTTTCGCAGATCTACAAAGGCAATTTGTTCGTCATCTATTGTCGCCAAATGATTAAATTCATTGACTACCTCTGATTTCTCAACTCCGTAACACCTTTCTACTTCCATCAGCGGGATGATAAAGGAAGTATCAGAAACTTTCACTAACAGACCATCTATAACTGATAAGGTAAGTGGTAATCCAAGCGTTATCGCCGTGCCTACTCCCACTTCAGACTCTACTATAATCTCCCCACGCAGGTCGTGGATATTTCTTTTCACAACATCCATGCCTACGCCTCTGCCCGAAATATCAGTAACATCTTTTGCCATGCTAAATCCAGGGCTAAAGATCAGGTCATAAATTTCTTTTTTGGTAAGAATTTCTGATGGCGATACCAATCCTTTTTCAATACCTTTTTCCAGGATTTTCTCCGGATCTATCCCTTTTCCGTCATCCTGTATTTGTATATAAACTTTAGCACCCGAGTAATAAGATCTTAATACTACAGTTCCTTTCGCTGGTTTTCCAGCAGCTATTCTTTCTTCTACTGACTCGATTCCATGATCGAGGCTGTTTCTTATCAGGTGAAGCAACGGGTCGCTTACATTCTCGATGATCCGTTTGTCCAGCTCCGTTTCACCTCCTTCCGTCACAAAATCAACTTCTTTATCCAGTTGCTTTGATAAATCACGCATCACTCGCTGAAACCTGTTGAACAAATTATTGATTTGCACCAGTGTCATACCAAAAGCAGTATCCCGTAGTTGCCTGGTTAGCTTTTCGATATTTTCCGTAATGTTTTGAAGACGGGCATTTTCTTCATCTTCTGTAAGCAATGACAGGCTGGCCTGAGTGGTCACCAGTTCACTGACAAGGTTCATGAGCTCATCCAATTTCTTCGCGGAAACCCTCACTGTTTGGGTAGCTTTCACATTACCCATCAGCCTTTTAACCTTATTCCTGCTCAGCTCTACTGTTTTTTCCTCCTTTGCCGGTTGTTCCTCATTCGCATCAATTTGGCTACCTTCCTGGTTCTCTGCTTCTTTATTTCCTTTAAAATCCTTGATGAAGTTCTTAAAAGTATCCAGACTAAAAGTCGACTTATGAAAGTCGTTGTCCGGAAGATTGTAGGCAAAAACCCTGTCAGACAATAAATCTTCCGAACTTACTTCGTTGATTTCGATCTGCGCATCATCATCCACAAATATGAAAACATCTCTGATAGCATCTAATCCCTGCTCTTTGGCAAGTGCAATATTCCATCCGGCATAGGAATTTACAGGATTAAAAGATTCACTGATAAGTTCCTCTTCGAAATATGGAAAAATCCTGTTTTTACCAAGATCAGATAGCTCATCTATTAACAGTAATGGATTAGTACCATTCTGAAAAATACTTTTATGTGGTTTGAAATGGATGTGATAGGTAACCTTATCTTCAGATTTTATAGTGGTGGGCAATTCAGGTATTTTCTCAATATCGTTGAGTAGGTTTAACACATCCTGCGAAAGAGACTCATGAAGCTTTTTATTATTACTGTCATTCAGCTCCGGATCCAGAACAATCTTTTTGAGGTGATCCAGTGACTGAAACGTGCAGTCGATTATTTCTCTGGTAAGCCTGGCTTTCCCAGACCTGACCTGATCGTAAACAGTTTCGAGGTTATGAACAAAATCAGCAACATTCACTGAACCGAACATGCCGCTACTTCCTTTGAGCGTATGCATTGACCTGAATACATCTGCTACCAGTACTTCCGAATCATCGGGAGATTTTTCAAGCAATAACAGAGATTCCTCCATTTTCTTGAAAAGGTCTTCGGCTTCCTCTAAATATATGTCTCTTAAATTCGACATTACCTGATTAGTTTATTAACAATTTTCAGTAGTTTTTCCTCTTCGAATGGTTTTACCATCCAGCCTGTAACGCCTGCTTTCTTGGCTTCCAGCTTCATTTCCATGTTAGATTCTGTAGTCAGCATCAGAATTGGTGTAAACTGATACTTATCGTCACCCCTGATCTCATTGATAAAACCGAATCCATCCATTACAGGCATGAACAAATCTGTGATAAACAATGATATCGGCTCTTTAATATCGACCATATTATCCAGCGCATCTCTACCATTTATTCCCTTATAAACCTGATAACCCGCATTCTGAAGTATTTTCCCTACTAATTCCCTGATACTCTCAGAATCATCAACTATCAGAATAGTCTTTTTCATATTAGACATTTTTAATTTTGAAGATCAATTTATCAAACCCTGATTGCGTGATTATCTTTTTAAGGTCATCAGATAATTGAGCATCTATAGTTACTTCTTTTTCAACGGTGGCTTTAGACTTTTTTAAATGATACAAAGCCTGTATAAATGACAGGTCCAATAACTCCACATTTTGCAAGTAGAAATCCACGTAATCAAACCGATCGAAAATATCTTCCGCAAATTCCAAAAATTGATTAACGGCGTTGATTGTTAGACTACCTTCCACTAATACCTTCGTCTTTTTGATCGTCTTTCGTCTCGAGGGTTTCAGGCTCACCAATAGCCCCCGGTAATCCAGTAGAGGTAATTCTGATTTGTTATCTGTTTGTGTTGCCATCACACTGTTTTCTCTTTAAGAATGTGCCCTGTCAGATCATTTATATTTTGTCATTTTCTAACAGTGCGGAAATATATAAATATATCAATCAAAAAAGGGTAAATTTCGATTAACGGGTAAAATTCATGGTCTAAACCGAATGATCATGTGATGAGCATTTACAAAATTTTACAGATTGGAAAAAACTTTTAAAAGATGAAAAATTTCATCGCCGGCAGACAACGGTATGACAAACATAGTGATAGTTAATTACTGCAATTACCATCCGATAATAAATTGCTAATCAACAGATACTTTGGTAGACAATTGGCAAAAATCTTTCATTCTTAAAATAATATTTTGAAAATTAATATTTGAATTATACAACTTTTTGCTTCTTCGTATGTTCATATTTATATACATTACGATTTAAATTAAACTTTAATTAAACTAAAAGATTGAACTTATGAATAATACTATCGTTAAAACACCACCTGCTAACATGAGACAAATCATGACGCAGATGGTCTCATCAAGATGCTTAAGTGTAGCAGCGGAATTGGGAATCGCAGATTTGATCGGAGACATTCCAAAATCAATTGAAACAATCAGCAATGAATTAGATGTTGATGAAAATGCACTCTACAGACTCATTAGAGTTCTGTCTACTCAGGGAATCTTTGCCATTGACCAGAACAGAGTAGTTTCTAATACGGACATCTCTGAATTCTTAATGGATGAAGTACCTGGCTCCCAAAGGAATTTTGCCAGAATGATGGGCAGTAACTGGATGTGGAAAGTATTTAACAACCTCGAATATTCTATCGAGTCCGGTGAGTCTGCTTTCGGTAAAGCGTTCATGGGTTCTGAAAATCTGTTTGAATACTTCAGGAACATCAGCCCGAAGGATGGAAAAGTATTCAGTCAGGCTATGTCAGGACTCTCCTATGCCTTTGATAAGCCACTAGTGGATGCATATGATTTTTCAGATGTAGAACATGTGGTGGATTTAGGTGGTGCCGAAGGACGGTTGCTAAAAATGGTCAAAGCTTCTTATCCGTCGGTAAAAACAACCTTATTCGAGTTACCAAATGTCATTCCTCAGGCAAAGGCCTCCGACACAGAAGGAGAGCTCGACCTGGTAGGTGGTGATTTCTTCCAGAAGATTGAACCTTCAGCAGATTGCTACATGATCAAATATGTATTGCACAACTGGAATGATGATTCTTGTATTAAAATCTTAGATAATTGCCGAAAAGCTATCAAAGACAATGGTAAGCTGTTGATCATGGATATGCTGATCAAAGAAGAAGAGCAACAGGTATTTGAAAAATCACTTGATATTGTCATGCTAATGTTACTCGGTGCTAAAGAGAGAACAAGAGAAGAGTTCGAATCACTACTGGAGAAGACAAACTTCAGGATAAACAGAATAATACCTTCCAAATGCCCATTGAGCACTATTGAGGTAGTTCCTGTGTAGAAATTGTTTACAAATCGAAAATTAAAAGCGGATTTTAACGGTTAAAATCCGCTTTTTTATTGGCCATCAAATAGGAATGATTAAAATTTTTCTGTGATAAATTCAATCTAAAACGGTAAAGCTTTCTATTTTTGTGGATTATCAGCTTAGAATAGAAATATCATAATGAAAAGAAAACTTACCCTGTTCGCTACATTTTTTTTAGCACTTTTATTCAATATTCAATCATCATCAGCAGCCGACTATTATTGGATTGGTAACTCCGGAGATTGGTCCGACCTAAATCACTGGGCTACTACATCCGGAGGAAGCACTCTACATACAACTCTCCCCGGCGATGATGATAACGTCATATTTGATGAGAACTCCTTCGACAGTCCTAATCATGTGGTTACTTTTGGTCTGATCACAGCTGTAACTGACTTCATAGCAATGGATCTGGACGAAGATGTAACTTTCTCACCGTCAGCCTCATCCTTCGATGTACAAGGAAGCTTTAAAGTAAATGACAGAGCGATCTTTGACGTGGATTTCTTCTTTCTTAGTTTGGAAGCCGCGGATCTCGATAATGAACTATTCATCGGTAAAGGATTCCTGAACGCCGATAAAACCGGTACTATATCTATTGCCGGAAGTGGTAGTTACTTGTTACAATCCGATTTGGAGATAAGTACATTTTCGGTTTTTGAAGGGACAATCACCACAGGCGATCACCTCATCAAGTGCAACACCTTAGAAACGAGTAGCAGCAACGAAAAGCATCTTAACTTTGACAATACGCAATTCGAAGTAAGCGATTGGGACCTACGGGATTTACCCACTACATTTTCAATGAATAACACCTCATTAAGTATTCTTAAAACCTTCTATGGAGGTGACCAGATTTATGATAAGGTTGTTTTTCTGACACCGGACTCAAATTCTTTTACAGACTACATTATCATCGAAGGAGACAACACAGTTGATAGCCTGATTATAGAATCTAATGTTGAAATGCTTTTTGAGCAAACCAGTAATCAGACTATCACAAGTGCTATTGTGGTCAATGGACTGATAGACAATGAGGTATCTTTCTTCACCATAGAGGGAGAAGGTAGTGCATCTATTTCCGGAACCGATATTTCTGTTACTGGTGATTATCCCATTTTCAAAAATGTTTCTTACGTGGGAACAGCCAACTTTAATCTCACAAACGGACTAATCCTTGAAAACAGTAGTGGATGGGAAGTGAGCAGTGTGACCATGCCTACAGGGAATGGTAGCTTTTATTTTCACCAGGTTTATGCTGATAGCGCATTTATTTTCGCAGGAGCAAAAGATGGAAATGAGCGGCTGATTTTTATGCGGGAAGGTAGTGGGTTTGTAGATGTCAATATAGTGCAAAACACTTTTTATACGGCTGATTCGCAATTTGGCCAGGGAAGTAACGTGGGAACAGACTCTTATCTCGTATACCAGGGTGAAGAAGGTTTTTTCAAAGTCACCGGTCTGCAACCCGAAACAACTTATGGAATTGCCATCGTAGAAGCAAATGTAAACCACGACAGAACTGTGGTAAGCTATGATAAAGTTACCAGTAGCTTCAGTAAGTCTACAGAAACAACGGAATCAGACGCTATCTACATGCAAAACGGCACCTTCACAATTAATACCGGAGACACTTTTTATGATGATGGCGGAAGAGGGTCTTTTAATCCCGGTAAAAATCAGACCATCACCTTTAACAGTGCTGAAGCTGGAAAAGCGATCAACCTGGAGTTTGAAACGCTATTGGATCTTGATAATTTCGAACTTAAAATATATGACGGAACAGATACACTTGGTACACCTTTCACCACACTTACAGGAGATTCCCAAAGCCTTCCACTAAACGTGGCAGGTACTTCAGAGTCACTGACTGTCAATTTCAAGACTTCTGATTTTACGATCAGCGAATTAAACCCCAGAGGCTGGACAGCTAATATCAGCCTGGTAGTTCCGAAACCCGATCAGCTATCCAGTAACGTCAATGTTACTGCTGAAATGGATAATCAGATTGACTTTTCATTCACAAAAGGAAATGGAGATGGCAGGCTGATTATTGTGAAGGGGGGCACTGACGAGGTGCTGCATACACCTATTAAAGATTCCATTTACTTGGCTGATAATAATTTCCAATCGGGTACTGATTTAGGTAATAATGAATTCGTTGTTGGTTTTGGGGATATTAGCAGTTTGTCGCTGGCATCCATCAGTTCCAATTCTATTTATTCGCTTGCGATTTTTGAATATAATCAGATTGGAGATGAGATCGTTTATTCGGAAAATAGTTACAATTTCACCGTTAATAACATCCTTGAAGCACCAACAGTTACCGTCAGTAATGTTGAAGAGGTAGCAATAACTGATAGTACTTTACAACTATCTTTTACGGCGGGAAATGGCGTTGGCCGTATGGTAATTATCGGTTTAGCCTCTGAGCCATCCCCATCCAGTGTCGGTAATATAGCTTATGTCGCTAACCCGGAATTTGGCACTGGGCATCAGTTTGACAATTATTCTGTGGTTGGTTTTGGTGATATCACTAACCTAACGATCACAAACTTACCGAGCAAAGAGCCCTATCATGTTTTATTCTATGAATACAATCAAAACGGTGATGTTTATTCCTATTTACAACCGGTCGATATTTATACCTTTGATAACAGCATCGACCCTCCCACTACATCGGCAAATGATTTAGTCATACAGGAGGTGATGGATAATTCTGTCAGTTTTAGTATCACTCCAGGTGACGGTGATGGACGAATATTCATTGCAAAAGAAGGAAGCAATAATGTTTTTTTCAGACCCCAGGATGACAGCACCTACGAGGCTGATGCCCAATTTGGCAACACAGTAAACTTAGGAGATAACGAATATGTCATTGGGTATGGAGACATCACATCCGTTAATCTTACAAATCTGATCAAGGATACGGACTATTCAGTAGTTGTCTTCGAGTACAATCAGGACGGAAGCGACATTTCTTACGCCAATAACCCATATAGGTTTACTGTCAGCACGAAGGTCATACCCCCACCTGCCGATTTTTCAGAACCCTTTCAGCTAACTTTCGATAGGATCAGCACGGGGCTTATCTCACAAAATTCGATACAACTATTTCCAATCTTTCAGACTGAAAACGAATACCCCTTAGACCTGCTTGTGCTGGCTAGTGATAGCCCCATTGATCTTGCTGATTTAGAATCCACCTTGATAGATGATGTCAGAGTTGATGTAAATGGCACTTTTGGTGAGGGAACTGAAGTAATTGAAGGGGTATTTGCTATTGGCAAGAATACGCTTTTTTCAAACTCATCCCGTACAGAATATCAGTTTGATAATTTCCAACCAAACACCGACTATTACTTTGCATTTGTCGCTTTCAGGGAAAACCTGACTGGTAGTAGATATGGTTTTGATGGCGCGGTAGTGCAAAGCTACAGAACCAAAAAAGCAAATGCTGTAATTCTTGGTGCTGAATCCGAAATTACGGTAAGTGAGTTAAAAAACCTGTATTCTTCAAATGGATATTCAAACAGAGGATATGCAAACGGGGAAACGATTTTCAGGCCTGCTAATGCCAATGAAAAAATGACTATCGTTTTTCAAAATTTAACTCCTTTGTTCAATGGGCCTATCAGGGTTTATGATGGACTACCTACAGAAGAAAACCTCATCGTTGAACAGACTGATTACATTCCTGAAATTACAGATTTTATGGAAATAACAGCTACCAATTCCGAAGGTATACTTACTGTCCAGGAAAATGGTGGAAATACCTTCAGCACTTCGTCAGCACTAATAGGGTTTAAAGCATTACTATATGCCAAAGGTGACAATGGCACCACAAAACCTAGCCCGGTAGGTAACTTAAACTTCACAGAAATCAATAAAAATTCTGCCTCTGTAAATTTGAATAGAGGAAACGGTGAGCAGATCATCGCACTACTGAATGAAAGTAGATTCGCACCCTTCCCTGTTTTTGATGGAATAGATCTTGAAAATGATACAATCCCATCTTTTAATAACAGGGTAGTATACAAAGGAACTGGCACAAATTTCACCTTTGGCAATCTAACCGCAGGAAAATCATATACTTTAAGAGTATTTGAGGTAAAAGGTACAGGCAGCAACATCACTTATTCAAATGAGGTAAGCAAAGAGTTTTCGACTGTAGATAACCGTCCGACCGTCAGTGCCTCCGACTTAAGTTTTGAAAACCTTGAAGAAAACAATGTTAGGTTAAAGTGGAAAAATGGAAATGGTGAAAGAAGAGTAGTTGTTGGTTTTAACTTCGGAAGTTATGGAGAGAGACTATCGGATGTATTAGACGGAATGGAATACGCAGCTGACAACGATTTACTGACCACCACCCGATACAGGGACAGAGACTTTGAATATTTCATTCTTTACGATGGTATCAGTGACAGTGTGGATGTCCTAAACCTCGGTGGCGCAAATAATGACGAGTACGACTTCCAGGTACTTGAATATAATAGCAGTGGAATAAACAGAAATTACCTCGATAGTGAAACGGCAGAATTTGGTTTGAAACCAACAGTACCGGAATCTGGCCCTATGAATCTTGAAATCAGTGATATTACCACCAGCTCCGCCCAGCTTAGCTGGCAGTATGGGCCTGTGTTCTACGACAGGCATTTCATTTATGTATCTACTGTGGATGAACCGATTCCCGTTAGTGAAGGTGAGCTCGAAGGGGTTTTCAGGACCGAAAACGGTTTTGTGGTATCAGTCAGTGCGTTTACTGATTTTTCATTGAGATACTTATCAGATGACACGCAGTATTTTGTAAAAATATACGCATACAACGAAATTGCAGGGTTTTATGTATTGAATACTACAGATTTTGTGGCTGATAGTTTCACTACCAATAAAACCACAGAATATTACTGGGTGGGTGGAACCGGAGAATGGACTGATATCAACCACTGGGCTACAACCTCCGGTGGCAGTGTTCAGCCTGATACAATTCCTTCTTCAGAGGATAATATCATTATAGACCAGAATTCTAATGCGGGTCAGACTGATGTTTTTATTTTTGCAAGAGAAAATTTCAGGTATTCCATCAATTCAATCATTACAGATAACCTGGCAACATCATTTACCTTTAGCGGAGATTCGATCGATCAATTCAATGGTTCTGCCACTTTATCAGTCAACGGAACACTTTCCGATAGTGATAGCCTTGAGTTTAACTTTGGTTTTTACGAGATCAGACCAACTATTGAGGAGAAAAAGATCAATTTTAATATCAAAGATTCCCCACTGGACCCTTCTATTTTCTTAGATGGAAGAAGAAACAACAGGTTAAAAGCAGTTGTAGAAAAGCTTCCGTCGAAAACGATAGACCTCTATGCCAGCTATAGCGATGTAAGCTTCGATCCTTCCATCGACACTATAAGCGTTCGCAGATTCTCTGTCTTCGAAACCAATCTTGAAAATGTACCGTCATTGACAGATGTTTCCGAGGTGCAGCTTTTCACCGATGTACCTTATATCAGTACATCGGATGCGGATTTTTTTGAAGTGAGAGGATATTTGAGAGTCGGGGAAATAGCCATAAATGCCAGAAACCTGATACTATCTCAGAAGACGGTTTTTTCTACTGATAAAATCACAAAACCTGATGATCAGCCTTTAAGAATCAGCAGTACCTCAACTGGTGTAGAGAGTTTCATTACCACAGAAGCAGACTCACTGGTGATCGTCAATGCAGAGATTACTGATAACCATGCACTGGGTGATGCTAAATTCATTGCAAAAAACTCAATCCTTTTCGGCAATGTAGAAGGATGGACTCTGGACGGAGAAAAAGATCCGGAAACACCCAATTCAGCACCCTCACCGTTTATCGATTTTGGTGACTCCACCAGGATTGTGCTGACCTACAGGAGAGACTCCAGAAATTTTGGTAAGGTATTAGCACTTGTTCAAGAAGGCTCGTTTGTATCATCAGGACCTGAAGACAATACATTTTACAGCAGCACTGGAGATCTAAATCAAGCCGACAAGATCGGTGATGCATATGTTTTTGACATGGAAGACAATTTGAGCATTGAAATTACAGGACTTAATCCAGATACGGAATATAGTGTCTCACTTCATAATTATGTGGAAGGAAATGAAAAAGTCAGCTATAGCACTGCCAGATTTAACAGGACTTTTATAACAGCCAGGACTAACGATTCCTTCTTTGAAAAAGGACAGACCAGGTCTATGGTTGCAAACGGGCAAACATTGTACTGGGGAGATGGTGTAGGACATAATCCTGACAACAGCCGTGATCATAATAATTCTATCATGATTATCGCTCCGTCTGAGACAGAAGGCAAAGTGGCTATTCAATTCAACACGCTAGATTATCACTTTCAGTTCATCAGTATTTTTAATGGTAGCTCTACGAATGCAGAATTGATTAGGACTATCGGCACATTTGATTATTTCAATGAAAATTTTTCCGATTTGTCCGAGTTATTCACTTCTACCAGTGATGACGGTCACCTAACCCTAAAGTTTGAACAAATATTTTCATACGGAGGCTCATACAAAGGCCCGATCAGCTTCAACACCTATACAGTTGATGCAACACTTTCGCCGGAACCTGAAGCTATTACAGAACTGATGGTAAGTGATACACTGGATTCTGAAGTCACTTTAAGCTGGACAAAACCTGAAAATGCCAAAACATTAATATTGGCAAGTAATTCACAACCAACTATCAACCCAACAGATTTCATTTCCTACGAAGCTGATTCTTCATTTGGTGAAGGAGATGAACTGGGTAACGGATTTGTTGTGTACAGTGGTGAGGGCACAGAAGTAACCTTAACAGGTCTTAAAGGAAGAACACAGTACTTCTTTACCGCTTATTCCTTTTTAGAAAGCGAAGGTCAGGCACCGAACTACAGACAAGCTGATTCTGCAGCTGTTACGGTAGTAACAAAACTAGGTGTTCCGGAATCAAATGTCTCTGTCACGGTCGATCAGGTCAACATAAGTGGTTCGATAGTTAACCTATTTATCACAAGTCAGGGTGAAGGAGTTTTAGGACTTCTTAAAGAGGCCGAACCCATCACAGCTATTCCTGACAATAATGTATTTTATTTCGCAGATAACAATTTCTCAGGAAACGGAGATGGATTGTCCGATGGATCAAAAGCAATCTTCAACAATAATTCTGTCTTCACATGGAGCTTAAGTACTTACGGACTGAAGGAAAATACCACTTACTATTATAAGTTTTTTAACTACAGCGCAGATGGTAATATCATTTTGTATAACCCTCTCCCCGATTCTGGCTTCTTCAAGACCAAGAATGGAACTTTTGAAATAGCGGGACAAAACAATGCAACTGTTTGCCGGGGTTCTGAATTTTCATTTAGCTACTTCTATAACGGTAATGAAAGAGCAGGCCAAAAAGCCCGGCCTATCATTAGTCAATTTGAAAACCTCACAGACTCTACTGTTTTGGAAGTAATTGACTCTACCAGCAATGAAATGACTGTTCAGATTCCAGCAAGCTTTGAAAACGGCACTTACTACATCTCACTTGTACCTGAGGAGGGTGATTTCCTTGTAGAGACCACATTGATCAATATCGCTGAATCAGAAGCTCCGTCGATAACCAGAAATGATTTAGAACTGTATTCTTCAGATGATGAAAACATTCTGTGGTATTTAAACGGAGAGCAGATTAGCGGTGCTTTTAATGATACATTGACATTGACTACCAGTGGAGTATACCAGGTAGTTAAACTTTTTGGTAATTGTGAATACACTTCGGAAGAATTCATTGTGCTGCCGGCTATTACCTTTAGTGAAAGCAATAACACCGAAGAATACTGCAACGGTTCATCATTTAGTCTTCAATTTGACCGATTTGGCGACCTTACCGACAAAGACTTTACCATCGATCTGGCAGCAGTTGCAGATAGCATTTATGACCAAACAGCAACATTCACTGAATTAAACCTTGATGAGAACACTTTAACCGGAGTTTTACCTGGTGATTTGGTACCAGGTGAGTTTTACTTAAGGCTCACTGAAAATACAACTGGAGTAGACGCAAACATCATAAAAATACTGGTAACGGAGTTGGAAGCAGTACAGATTTCCCAGACTGATAATGTGCTGAGTAGTAATTACGACGAAGGAAACCAATGGTATCAGGATGGCGAAATCATTCCGGGGGCCACTGAAAAAACCTTCACCGTGATCCGTTCTGGTGAGTATTTTGTAAGCGTCATGGTCAATGATTGTGAAATAACATCAGAAACGGTTACCCTGAGTATTACTTCAACGATTTCAGACCTGGAAAACGAATTAAAAGTTTATCCAAATCCGTCCAGAGAGCTATTGATGATCACATTTCCAAATGATCACTCAGGCAACTTCGAACTGAATATCATTTCAATGGATGGTAAATCTGTTTTAAGTATTTCCGGCCCGGCCAATGCCAACGCAGAAATGCAGATCGATATTAGCAATCTAACGAAAGGAGTCTTCGTTTTACAGTTAACTTCGAACGGAACTACTAAAGCAAAAAGAATAGTCAAGCATTAAATAGCCCTGTCAGGCTCATCAAAAGAGGAAAGGTTATCGAACAAAATTCGGTAGCCTTTTCTTTTTTTCACCTAAAGCAAAGAAATGTCGGCTGTTTAGCATACCGCTGAGGATTTTCCAAAATATGCATCCGTTAGGCTATCTTGCCGTTGAACCAATCATTGACAAAAAAATCACATGATGAAATACCTACTTTTAATCGCTACAATTTTAATACAGACTTCAGTATTTGCCCAAGGTCCATGGGCAGCCGGAAAGGGACATGGATACAGTCAGGTGCTTTTCAATACGATTCCTGCGTACAGTACGCTCTACATTGGCGATGGCAATACCAGAGAAACAGAAAGAGAATTGTCTGATATTACACTTGCAGCCTATCTGGATTATGGAATTACTGATAAACTAACTTTTAACGCTAACATACCTTACATTTTCCTAAACAGTGGCGAATTGGTAGACAACACGATCACGCCCATCACTGAAGAAGGTAGCCTAAGTGGGCTAGGAAATATTACTTTGGGCGGTAAATATACAATTATTCAAAAGAAGCTGGTAGCAGCAGTGCACCTGCAGGCGGATCTGGCAACCAGGTCTTTCGATAACAGTACAGGATTAAGCACAGGGGTAGATGCCACTACTATTATGCCTAAGTTCTCTATTGGATCAAGTAACAACAATTGGTTTGTCTACGGTTATTTTGGCTATGGCATTCGTAATAATGATTATCATCACATCATCAATTACGGAATTGAGGGTGGAATCAAAGCATCTGAAAACGTGAGTATCATTCTGAACATCAATAATATCAATCAGTTGGATAACGGACTGTCAACTGTTGATACGCCAACAAACCTTGAAACGGGCTTTTATACAAGCATTCAAGAGTTTAATGCCTTTTTATTGAAGATTTACGCTGAAAAAATATATGGAAACTTTGGTGGATTATTGTCTTTAGGAGGTGGATCCGGAACCTCTGTGGCAGTGTCTCCGGCGTTGAGTTTAGGCATCTTTTACAAATGGTAAAAGATTGCCTCAAAGCTATTTACATAGAATTCCTGTAACTGAAACTGTTAAACTTAACCGCAAGTAATAAACCCATAAATAGATTCCAGTTTCTGCTAATGAAAACCCAGGTATAAGCTCTGAAGCAATCCGGACAAATAGCCTTTAATATCTAAAGACCTACCACTCCTATTGATTGACGTTCGAGCGCCTTCTAATAGTTACCTTTTCCTGCCCCCAGCAGTTTTCGATGGAAAACTGTTCGCCTTCCTTCTTCAATTCGCCAAATATTTCTTCGATTGAAGGAAACTGCTGTGCTGCAAGCTTCATTTTCTTCTGATTTCCGGCTTTCTCATACCATTGATATGCTGCCAGATATACTCCGCGATCTCCCACAATGCTTTTGCCATTTTTACAGCTTTCAAAACTGCCATACCATAAGTCACCAATTAATTCTATTGGTCTTTTGTCACTGTTATTCAAGCTAATACACTGCTTTGCCAAACTGTAAGCTTTTGCATAGTTGTAAGCTCTTTGATGTAGCCTGGCCTGACGATATTTCATCTCAAAAACGTCCTTCGGATCAGTAGTCAAATCTTCTGCTTTTTGATAATAATCTAAGGCCGCCTTGAAATTACCATCGGCCTCCCTCCTGGTTCCCAGTATTTTTAAAACTCCATATGAAGGAGCTGTTTTCACCAATATATCTGCTGTTTGTAAAAAGAAATCCTGATTGGTACATTCCACTGAATAGCTTAAGCTCAAAAGACGTTTGGCCAATAAAGTATCTTCTGGTGTTTCTCTTAACTTTGGCATCAGCCAACTTTCCAGCGTTGAACAGTCAAACTTCACCATGCTTTTCAAAATGACATACAACTTATTTTCAGTAGCTTCCTTTTTATTCAGGTTGTTAGCGTACGAATCCAGTAGTTGGTCAAAACGTTGTAATATTTTGTCAGTATCATTCAGTAAATCAGACTTATTCATTCTTCTCAGAACATCTGCCTGGATCAGATACAAGCTTTCAGGAATATCTTTCTTTGGTGTATTTAATGCAGTATTCACAATATCATCTAACTCACTCAATTGTGACTGATCATTTTTGAGTAGTCTGTATGCGGAAAATGCCTTTCTGACACGGTTAATATCCTCCTTGCCAAAATAGTTAATACGCTGATCAAATAAATTGAGCAGTTTCTGTGTATATTGGAAGGCAATTTCTGAATCATCTTCGCGACTGATCAGAGAATCATATAACTTCACTCCATTGATGTAGAGAGAAACGTTAAGGTTCGGAGCATTGGCTATCAGCCAGTCAAAGTTCTCTTTCGCGGCATCAAAATTACTGGTTTCCATCAGCTCAGGATAGATACTAGCTTTCTGTCTTGCCTGAACAGAGTCCATAGGCCAATTCCAGCCACTTTGTGCCAATGCGATTTGTGAAAAAACGGTAATTAGTATTGTTAAATATAACTTCATTGAAATTCTGGTTTAGTAAATGGTAATTGAGTGAAATTTGCTCCCTGGAAAACAAGGTAAGATGGTGTTCCGTTTTTCAGATTGTAGCTTACTCCCTGTGTTCCGGATTGCAGACTTAAATGCGATCGATTCTGATTTAATTGGAACAATGTGTGAAACACATTTTGCACGTAATGATGGGCAGTCAATTGTGCACTGGTTAACTGATTATAGTGACAGAATTTGATTGGTTTTAGCGATGATTGATGAGAGGATACCTTGAATATTGACTGGAGCGAGATACTACCAATCGTAGGAAAACGTAGGTCGTAACCCGGAAGTCGAGTAACGGATTTTTTAGTAATAGTAGTATTGTGAAATAATAACCTCATAGAATTCAGTAGTTGTTTACAATAGTTTCAAAGTATCACACTTTTGTAAAATTTTCTTTCACCAACTTAGCAGAATACCAAAAAAATATTGGTTTATTTCCCTTGTAAAACTCTTGTAAACAGTTTTACAATTGTTTTTAAGGCGTTTTAAGCAGGTTTTTATTATAATCGCTATAATGAATGAAGTAGATAAAAAATGCTTTCAAAAACTAAAATCTGATTTGAGCGAGAAGCTAAGAAGCTCAAATCCTGCCATACCTTTTGACATCAGCCAATGGAAAAGTAAAGAGATCTCTATCTTTCAGGAGGATCTGCTCGAACAAGTCAATGGCAGGATCAGTGAAAAATGGTTTTACACACACATCAAGTCAGAACACAAGAGTTTACCTAGAATTGACATACTTGATTTGTTGAGTCAATATGTAGGAAAGGATAATTGGCTCACCTACAAGGAAGCAATTCAAAAGCCGAAAGAAGAATCCAAAGGTTATGTATTATACGCAAGTGTCTCGATAGTAATTCTCATTATTATGATTATCGTATTTGTTAATAGTATAGATATAGGATTTCATTACAGTTTCTGCCTGGTAGACACCTATAGTAAAGTCGCTATCACAGAGCAGTCTATTGATATCATATTATTGGACAAGCAACAATCTCCCCGTTTACTTCGAACGTCGGAAAGCGGATGCATCAATGTCTACTACGATCAACCGGAGATTCAGTTTGTCGTACGATCACCCTACTATAGCATCGATACGGTTTACAGAAAATATACCGAAGAAAAACAGGAAGAACTGATCGAGTTGAAACCAAATGATTATGCCAGAATCATTCACCTGTTTTCTAATGGAAATGTATCGGAATGGCAAAGTATCAAAAATGATCTGGAGGCTATGTTTCATGACAATGCTAAAATTTATCAGCTTTATGAACATAGCAACAATGCTTTGACCATTTACAATAAAGCAGAATTTATCAGTAAGCTGATATTACCAACAGGAACACTAAGAAACCTGGAAATTCTCGACACTGTCTACGATGGAGACCAGATCTCTGTTTTAAGATTCAAAAAAGGAAATAAAAATGAAAAATAGTTTATATATATTCATACTAATATGTTGCTCATGTGCGACAGTAAATCAATCGGAAAGTGATTTTATTCAAAAGGATCAAATACCTGCTGAATTTTCTGAAACTTATAAATACAATAATGCCAAACTTTCGAAGGAATCGTTAAAAACTTTCGAACCAGTGGCTCTCGAGCAATTCAATGAGTTTTTCGAGCAAATTAAAATTGCTATTCATCCGGAGTATGATGAAAGTTTCAAAACTGAAGCGAAAAATGCCTTGCAGAGCAAGATCATGACGGATCACATCCCGGATGATATCAAATCTAATCTGGACAAACAGATTGGAGTTTATCTGGAAAGATACCTGAATGAAGGCATCTACAGTGAAAAAACGAATCTGGTGTTGATGAAATCTCCTTTCGAGCAAGATGGAGAAAATGTTTATAAGGGTCAGATCTCGTTTCAGCTAGACGGAAGTCAGGTAGTTAACTTAATCAATACCTACCTGGTGAGAGTGGTAAAATCCTTTGGCAATGAAACAGAGGAAATCTGGGAGATACGATTCGATCTGTTTTAAACAGGTAATATGTCTTCGGATTGTCACTGTTAAATTCTTCATCAATATAGCAGTCTGATTTCTGGTAGCTATCCAAAAAATGCAACATATTGCAATCAGAAATCATTTAGTAAGGATATCATGAATAAAAGTAGCAGAGACGGAAATGTACTTTTCCCTGTTTTCATAAAGCTTCACAAAATTGAGACACTAATCGTTGGTGGCGGATATGTGGGACTGGAAAAACTGGAAGCGGTTTTAAGAAATTCGCCCGATGCGAATGTCACACTTGTCGGGAAGGAAATCCTGCAAAAAAACATTCGGAAACTTGCTAAAAAACACCCGAATGTAACAGTAATTGAAGAACCTTACCGGAAAAAATATCTTAAAAACAAAGACCTTGTCATTTTGGCTACCGATAGTAGAAAGCTCCATGAGCAGGTTAAAAAACAGTGCCGAAAGCGAAACATACTGGCAAATGTTGCTGATACACCCGACCTCTGCGACTTTTACCTGAGTTCCGTTGCTATCAAAGGCGACCTGAAAATCGCCGTTTCCAGTAATGGCAAGTCTCCGACGCTCACTAAAAGAATCAGAGAATATCTGGAAGAATCTCTCCCGGATGAAATTCAGGAAATGCTTGATAACCTGGAGAAAATCAGAGATCAGCTTAAAGGTGACTTTGAATATAAGGTGCAGAAGCTCAATGAAGTTACTTCTTCCTGGAAAAATGATGATGAGAAAAAATCAGGCAAAAAGAAGAAAAAGTAAGACTATCTTAACTTTCTTTCCCAATAGTTTGCCTCACGGTTAAGATTGATGTTCTTTTTCACATCAGGGGATTCGAGCAATTCACTCTTGGGTCCCTTGGATGTAAAATGCCACTGATTGCAATGCTCACACTGATATACGTTGATAGGACCACTGTCATCACCATGATGATACCTCGACCTGTTTGCGATAAGCGCCTCCTCCGCAAGTTCTTTCGTATAATATGATCTTTTGCCTGTAACGCAATTCATAAAACAAAAATAATTAATTATTTTGAGGGTGTCTTCAATCGGCAACTGTCCTCCAAATAAAAAGCGTGAATATGTTTCATTTATCTATCGACAAGCCTTGTCAGGAAAACAGAGATAACTTTCTTAAAACTAAAAATGGTGGATTTTGTTCTTCCTGTCAGAAAGAAGTCATTGATTTTACGAAAATGACTGATCAAGAGGTAAGGGATTATTTTAAATACAAAGCCAACAGGAACACCTGCGGCATGTTAAAAAACTCGCAATTAAAAACTTACTATCCTGAGCAATACAAAAAACAGTCATTATGGATTGGTGCTACTATTTTGGGTGGAATACTATCATTTTTTCCGATGGCTGGTAAAAGTCAGACTGCCAATAGTTTTGATATTCATCAAACAGAGCAAACTCCTCCATCTAAAGAATTACCGGCCGTATACGATTCATTAACACTATCAGGGATTGTATATTCTATCGAAGATGGAAGTGCACTACCTGGTGTTAATGTAATATTAAAGGGCACTAAAATCGGTGCTGTTACTGACATAGATGGAAAGTATTCTTTTGAA
>JBCBHL010000067.1:0-25044 GCA_038525605.1 Bacteroidota bacterium | reverse complement strand
TGCGAAACCTCCCAAAAAGAATCAGAATCCGGAGAAATCACCCTCGACTCGGCCATTGCTTTAGCAAAATATGTCCAAAACACGGTTGCTGGTGATAGTTGCATAGACCTTTATAAAAATGCAATGAGACTTGCCAAGAAAGAGGAAAACTATGGCCGAAAAATCTATTTGCATGATAAACTTGCTGATACCTATATCTATTTCAATCAATATAAAACAGGAAAATTACACTTAGACAGTGCGTTAGAGATTGCCAATATTCATGACACTCATTATGAATGGATAGGCATGTGTTATGCTTCTCTGGGAGTTTATTATACAAATATTAGAGATTTCGAAAATGGCCTCAATTTTCTTGAAAAAGCATTGGCATACAGAATTAAAAATCTGGGAGCTGACCATGAAGACATTAGCAACAGTTATGCTTCATTAGGATACTATTACTTCACAACTAGACGAGAGTTTGATAAATCTATTGAATACAATGAGAAAGCATTAGAATTAAGAATCAAAAGTTACGGGAAAGAGAGTGCTCAAGCAGCAGAATGTTATTATAATCTAGCACTTGCATATCATGAGTTTGGAGACACAAAAAAAGCCATAAAGTTTCAGCAAAAAGCTGTCGCTGTAATGGAAAAAACATTTACCAAGAACAGTTTAGGAATATTAAATGGTTATTCCCTACTTGGAAATTTTTACTCAATAATTGGTGAGAATAACACTGCTATAGAGTGGTATAGAAAAATACTTGCCGCAGAAAAGAATAATGAAAATCAATATATCAAAATAGGTATATTAAATGATCTTGGGGACGCATATCTAATGGAAACCCCTCTTAAAGCAAAGTCATTTTATGATAGTTGTTTAAGTATATTAAATTCCAAATTTGGCAAAAATCATGCTGTTACCATCTCGACTCATCAAAAATTAAGTAATTACTATCAACTGAATAAAAGATTTGATTCTGCTATTTATCATTTAAAACTAGCATCCGATTTGACCGCTCAAAGTAGAGGAATTAATTCCATAGATTATTCTAAAATCTCACTAGATTTTGCGAAATTATTCTTAAGTAATAAACAGTATAACAAGTCCATAGGTAAGTCTGATGAGGCAATCAATGCGATCACATCATTTCAATATTCTCCTGAAGACAGAAAAAGCGCGCTCAGCAACGATGAAAAATTAAATAGAATAGATTTAGCAAATGCATACTTCTTAAAAGCTAAGGCATTAAGCAAAATCAACAACACCTCTTCAATGAAATCTGGGTTAAACTTCCTACTTGAAGCTATTGAGATTATCGAGAATATTAAAAGTAAATACTCTTCAAATGAATCCAGATCTTATCTTAGTAACCAGACTGAGATCATATTCGACCATGCCATTCAAATTGCCATAAAGTTAGCAAATATAACAGGCGAGCAATATTATAAAGAGTATGCATTTTCCATTGCAGAAAAAAGTAGATCTTTCAATTTGTTAGCTGAGATCAATAAAGCAAATGCAAAAAAGTTTTCCGGAATTCCACGCGAGATTTTAGAAAAAGAGGAAAAACTTAAGCGAGACATCACTTTCTATGATGAATTAGTGTACCAATACTCTATTCAAAGCGCCATAGATTCTTCAGGGCTAGAAAAACTCAAATCGACATTGTTTGAGAAAGAAAGACAATATGATGTATTCATCAAACAGCTGGAAAACAATTTCCCGAAATATCATGAAATTAAAAATCAAGTAACCAATGTGACTATTCAGAGCGTGCAAAAAAACCTAACTGACGATGAAGCCCTCCTTGAATACTTTATTGGAGATTCAAATTTTACTACCTTTATCATTACAAAGAACGATTTTAAAATCATCAATCACCTAAAGCACAATAAGCTTCAGTCAACTGTTACCGAGCTTTACAACTCCATTAATAAATTTGACAAAAATAAGGTAGAGAAACTTTCGAAAAGCATCTATAAATCGATTTTTTCAGGCCCAGTAGGAAAGCTGAACAATAGGATTACAAAACTCAAAATAGTTCCTCATAAGGAACTAGCATACTTGCCCTTCGATTGTTTAATCAATGATCAAAATCAATTTGTGATTGAGAACTTTACCACCTCCTATTACTATTCTGCTTCCCTCTTAAAACCTGAAAACCAGATAAATTCTGATGACTCAAAAAACATCTTATTGTATGCTCCAATCTACGATAATCAAAATGATTTTAATGTTCCTCCTTTAGAAAGAAGCGAAAGTGAGGCAAAGGAAATTGGAGCCCTTTTTCGATCAAATGGTAATCAAGTAAAAATGGCCTTAAGAAACGAAGCAACTAAATCTAATTTTGAAAGCCTGGTCGAAGAATTTGATATTGTTCATTTGGCTACCCACACATTTGTCAAGAAAGAGGCGATCAATTTCTCAGAAATCAACTTCTGGATGAACGATGGCGACAATTCAGAAAACACACTCACGCTCTCAGAAACTTTCAACCTGAATTTAGACACTCAGCTATTAACATTAAGTAGCTGCGAAAGTGGCGTTGGAGAATTGATCAAAGGCGAAGGCATGATGTCATTTACCAGAGGTTTTTCTTACTCAGGAGCTCAAAACATTGTATGTTCCTTGTGGAAAGTCAATGACCTATTTACTTCCGACACCATGATCGAAATGTATAAAAACATTAATGAAGGAATGTCCTATGATGAGTCACTTCGACAGGCAAAACTTAAGCTCATCAAAAAAAACCCAGACCTTTCTCCTAAGGACTGGGCTGGATTTATCTTAATTAGTAATGATTAACTAATCACTTATTATAGGCAATTACCTTCCGTCCAAATATTTGGACCACACTCCATGAAAAGTTTAGTTTTTTTTGTACAAATCGCTGTTATATTTGGTGGCTCCATAGTAGGAGGACAAAAAAGAGGATTATCCGTTTCATTGCAAAGTTCTCCTGATAAAGCACAGATATGAAATATCGTGTCTAAACCACTTTTTACTTTGTCTTTTTCCCCGACAGATGTTATAAAGCTTTCAATTTTTAGTTCGTTTAATGACAGTTTTTTTTTCATTTGAGATATATGTTTAATTATGTATTTAGTTTTTCAAACCAAATAGTTTCCCCCAGTGTATTACTTCATATTCGTCTTCCAACGACCAGTAATATACATCTTCTTCAGGTATGTCCCACGTTATTTCACCGTTATCTGAAGATTTTTCGAATAGTACCTTTTCAGTTTTATCGTAAATTTTAAGCGTCATTTGAGCTTTTGCACTCGTCTGCCACGAAAATTTCACCTGATCCCTGAAAATTTCACTATTCTTGGGTAATACTTCTGTGATCGCCACGCTTCTCAGCGGGTAATTCACGCGATTGTCCAATGTTTCGTTCACGCCAAACCTGTCTGATAACTCAGCAATGGTCGGCATACTTACATCGTTGACAGCGACAACATCATTTCTGTTATCCAAGCCTCCAAAGTAATAAACTGCACTGAAAACAATCAGCAGTAATAAAGAAGCAGCAATCGCCATGACCGGAAATTTCTTCTCTTCTTTATAATCTGCAACTTCTAAGTAAATCTGCTTCGACTTTTCGTAGCGATCTACATTCAAATCCGAAGATTTGATCTTCTTGCCAATCTCAGCATATTGCTCTTCCGAGATGTGAAAGTACTCTCTGTTGCCAGCCTCGTACTGCACATATGCGTTGATTTCTTCGTCTGTTAAAAATTCTGATTCCATCTCAAATTATGTGTGTATACATATTAAGTATGCGATTACCGAAATTTGTGACAGCGGTTTCAGCACATTTATAATTTTTTTGACAGATCTTGAGTAATATTTTCTAACAGTACTCTCTTTTATCTCGAGTTCGTCTGCTATTTCTTTATGGGAAAAACCCTCCAACAACCGAAGTTTCAATATGTCCTTATAAGGATCTTCCAATTGCTCGATTTCAGCCATTACTATTTCGGCATCTATGCGATTTTCTGCGAAATCGCCTTCATAGTTTTCCTTTTCCTGTAAAAAGTAGTCATATTGAAATGTCTTTCTTTCTCTGGTTTTATTGGTGACATAAGAACAGTAGTGATGGTGAATCGCTCCCAGCAACCAAGCATTGAGATTTCGAATCTGATCTTTATTTTTCTGGTATTGAAAGATGATACTTGCCATCGTATCATAAATTACGTCTTCATCGAAAATGCCATACTTCCCTTTAAAAACCTTTTCGCATTTCTCCTTTATTTTAATATAAGGGGTGGTATCCATTATTCAAGTGTATTTTCTGAGCGTACGCTTTAATTTTAGTTTTTTGATCAAGTTTAACTGGTGGAAACAGTGAATATACTTTAATCTTACTTAGTTATTCAATAAACGGTCTTATATTTTTAGACAGTCATCATTCTAACAATTTCAACTGATGATACTTGTATCGATAATCTATCTTTTATTATGAATATTATCAACAAAAATCACGCCACCTATTTCAATATCCCAGGTCTGAAAAACTCCGGTCCTGAACACTGGCAATCGATCTGGGAAATTAAAAATTCTTACAAATTTAACAGAATCCAGCAGAAGAATTGGGAAACTCCCGACATGATTGCGTGGACAAGTCAATTAGAGGAGACATATCGCACAATTTCTGAACGATTTAACGAAATTATTTTGATCGGACACAGCATTGGGTGTGCGACGATTGTTCATTGGGCCAACCTTCATCAAAGATCAATCAGGGGTGCCATGTTAGTTGCTCCTAGCGATCCGGAACAGGAAAGCTACCCTTCTTACATTACCGGGTTTGCTCCTTTGCCTAAAAACAAGCTCCCTTTCCCTTCAATAGTTGTTGCCAGCACCAACGACCATGTAGTGTCACCTCAAAGGGCCCGCTATTTTGCCGACTGTTGGGGTAGCCAATATTATGAAATAGCAAATGCCGGACACTTTGAACCAAAGTCAGGAATAGGTGATTTTGCTGAAGGCCTGAAACTACTGGAGACCCTTTAAAGCCATTTTCCTGTATTTTAGAGAGGAGGTTTCAAATCTCAAGAGTCTCAAAATCCGCTCGCCTGCCGAACCACCCGCTCGCCATGATCCGGTAGTCAACAATCAATCAGACTCGTAATTTTGGGTATAGATCATAAAAAAATACAGACATGAAAAAGCTTATCAAAATTATTCCGCTATTGATATTATTAGCCCTCTCTTTGCATATTAAAGCCGAAGGATTAAAAGTTCAGGTAACAGGCGAAGGACAGCCACTCATCCTAATTCCTGGTCTTACATGCGATTTGTCAGTCTGGGATGCTACCATAGAAAAGTACCAGACAAACTATGAATGTCATGCCTTTACTCTCCCTGGATTCGCAGGCAATCCTGCTATCGATTTCAATGAAGAATATTTGAATACCGTCAAAGGATTAATTCTCGAGTACATCGATGAAAACAAACTTGAAAATCCCGTAATTGTTGGCCATAGCCTGGGAGGATTCATGGCCATGCTGATTGCCAAAGATCAACCTAAACTTTTTAGTCAGATTGTAATAGTTGACAGTCTACCATTTTTAACTGCCATTCAAATGCCTACTGCAACAGCAGAAAGCGCCAAGCCTTTCGCCGAAAACATGAAAAAAATGATGCTCACTCAAAATAGTGAAATGGCTGGCGCCAACCAAAAAGCGATGCTGCAATCTATGATTACTGATCCGTCAAACATAGAAACTGCTGCCAAATGGGGAGCCGACAGCGATGCAAATACTGTTGCACAGGCAATGTATGAGTTGTATACAACAGACTTGCGATCCGAGCTGGATCAAATCGAAGTACCGATGCTTGTGCTGGGTGCGTGGGTTGCTTACAAAAACTATGGTGTAACAAGAGAAATGACTTTGTCAAATTTTGAGGGACAATATGCAAAGGCAAAAAACTGCACCATCAAGCTGTCTGACAAAGGTAAGCATTTCATTATGTGGGATGACCCTGAGTTCTTCTTCGCCTCAGTGGATGCTTTTTTAAATTGAATCTAACAATACCAGCAATCGGGACAGGCAAATATTTGCCTGTTCTTTTTACCTTACAGACGATGGGAAACAAAAATAATAACAGACTCTATTGGGCCTGCCAAATAGTTGGCTGGGGATTTTATTTGGCTTTTCTTACCGTTTCGATCGTGATCTTTTCCGAATCCAAAGCCATTGTCATTCAATTATAGACTATTATCAGCATAACGCTATTTAGTTTTTCCCATGGCATCAGGACCTTTCTAAAAAGAAAAAAGTGGACCAGCAAGCCAATGAAATGGGTGTTCCCCAGGCTCCTATTGGTCCTTTTGATCTCTGCCCTTCTATCGCAGGTGGTCATTCATCTGATGATGTTCTTTGTCATTAAATGGCAGGAATACAGACCTATCGATGTAACAGCATTCTTCATTTACACCGGAAATGTATTCATCATATTTTTCCTCTGGTCGGTGTTATACTTTAGTTATCACTACTGGCAGAACAACAGGCGAAAGGAAGTTGAAAACTGGCAACTGAAAGCACAATTAAACGAAGCAGAGCTCACTATTCTCAAAAGTCAGATTAATCCACATTTCCTATTCAACGCGCTCAACAACATTCGATCACTGATATTATCAGAACCTGAAAAAGCCAGAGATATGATCACACACATATCTGAGCTGATGCGGTATTTTATCCAGTTCAACTCTAAAGAGCAGGTAACAATTGATCAGGAGATAAGTGTAGTGAAAGACTATCTTTCATTGGAGAAAATTCAGTTTGATGATCGGTTGACATACCGAATTAATGTAGATGACGCTGTCAAATCCATTAAAATACCGCCGATGACGGTTCAGCTGCTGGTGGAAAACGCCATCAAACATGGCATCTCTCAACTTCAGGATGGTGGTAACATTGACATTAATATCGCCAAAGTGCAGGATAGCGTCTCTATCGAAGTAATCAATAGCGGACAACTGGGCAGCACTGACACCGATAGCGGTATCGGCCTCAAAAATCTGACTGATCGTATCAGTATTTTATTTGGAACTGATGCGGACATTGACCTCCGTAATTATTCCAACGATGCTGTGATCGCTTCCATTAATATCCCTTTTGAAAACTAAAAAACTATGAAAGCAATAATTATTGATGATTCTAAGCTGGCCAGACAGGAACTGAAACATTTACTGAAAAGCGTTCAGGATGTGGAAGTAATCGCAGAAGCTGAAAATGCTGATAGCGCAATTGAAAAAATAGAATCGCTCACCCCGGATGTTATTTTCCTGGATATTCAGATGCCTGGCAAAGACGGGTTTTCAATGCTGCAGGAACTGGAAACTGCCCCCGAAGTGATATTTGTGACAGCTTATGATCAATATGCCATGAAAGCTTTCGATCACAATGCACTCGACTATCTGCAAAAGCCTGTAAAACTTGAAAGACTGAATGCTGCGATCGAAAAAGCTGCGCAAAATATTAGACGTAAAAAGCTAAAAGCTACTGAAGAAAAACTGGGGTTAACAGATCAGGTATTTGTGAAAGATGGTGAAAAATGCTGGTTCATAGAGCTATCACAAATCAGGTTGTTTCAAATTGATGGAAATCACACCAAAGTATTCTTTGAAAATGAAAACCCACTCATTCCAAAGTCTCTCAGTTACATGGAACAAAGACTCAATGACAAATATTTTTTTAGAGCCAACAGACAGGAAATTGTCAACTTAAAATGGGTCGAAAAAATAGAACCCTGGTTTAGCGGCACCATCAAAGCATATTTGAAAGGAGGGGAAACGGTGGAAGTAAGCAGAAGACAAAGTATTAAGTTTAAGGAATTGATGAGCTTTTAATTGCCTGATCATTTTCTTTCGGTATTGAGGATCAATCACGGATGGAGAGAGTGATGAACTCTTTGTCAATCAACATTTTGGTTGGAAGCCATTGAAAAATTCTGAGGTATTAAACCAAAGACATTTCTAAAAATATGCACTGATCGAATAATTCGATCCTCCTATGTCTACTCCTGAGTGGCCTCAATAAACTTTTTGAACGGCACCCGATCAATTAGCTGAATAGAATCAGCGTAAGTAATGTCTGTTTTTAGTACCAATTTCTCTGCATTCTGATCCTTAAAAGAAAACTGAATGGCAATTCTCTCTCCTTTCAACAGCCTGTTTTTCTCCTGTTTCCAGCTTGCCGGAATTATTTTCATTTGAACATATTCGGGCTTCAGTTCCTGTCCTCCGTCACTAATTAATCTAAAGTGCTCAGGATTAATTTTTAAATCTGTCCCCTGGTGATTCAGCATGCGCCAGTCGACGATGGTGCTATTATTCCAGCTGTATGTTTTTACCAAAGTGGCGATACCCGTCTGTAATAGTTCCTTACGCGATAGTTTTACATCCGGCTCCAAAATTTTCGCCTTTCTCCCGGAGGAATCTGCAGCTGTTTTATTCAACCTCTCCTCATTTGTATAAGAGATCAGATCAGTCGTTTTTTCAAGTAAAGCATTCCTGTATTCGTCAGAACGATCGACATCATAGAACACCACACCACTATATCTATCCAAAGCTTGATAAGCATCATAGCTTTTTTTGTCACCTATTAATTTAATATTAGCCGAAGAATAGTAAATATCGCCCACTGCCCCCGGCAGCAAAAAATACTCCTCGCCAATGGCTCCTTTTAGATAGGTATTATTATACAAATCCATGTCGTTGACCGGACTGAAATAAATGGTGTCTACACTCGTCTGCCCAACTTCTAGTTCCTTCTCAACAGTACTGGCCATTAATGCATTGGAACGCACACCGTTCTGCCCCATTAACTCTGCCTGCATTAAGTTGATTTTTACCGGTTTATCACCGACATTTTCAGTTTTCAACTCAATGACTACCGTATCGCTGGTAAAGGACGCCTTCATTTTTGCAGCATACAGAAGACCTTCAAATTTCAATTTCTTCTTTGCTTTAAAGAAAACCTGATCTTCTCCCTTCAGGAAATTCTCTGATTCCCCACAGCTTACCATCAGGATGGTCATGGAAATAATGAATAGCCAACTATATATCTTACTCATCTTCGTTGAAATTATCTATCGTTTGCAAATTAATAGAAAATTAAAAGTTTGCGAAATTTTACGCTAGTCGAAAAAATCGGAATTCATTGTATGGTAGAGACAATTAACAATCATCAGAAATCGATCATCAGCTGAAGCTGTTCCTCACGATAAAAAGGGCTATTCTAAAGATAAAATAGCCCTTCAATTTAGTAGTATGTTTTAGAGATGGAAGAAGTTTTCACTTACTTCTGAGACCACACTGAATAACTGTTCGGCGGTACCTGTATCTTCACCCAGCCATTGCTTTGGACTACTGGTTCCCAGCTGGAATGTCCGGTAAAGTCTTTTATTCGCTTTCCACCATATTTCGTTGGCACCCATCTTTCCTTCCATGAACCGGAGTTGTTGATATATACTACCAGTCCAGGATTGCCATTTCTTTGTGCGATATACTCATCATTGTCAGAATAAAGCACGGAAGTAGAACCGACGGCCTTCTGACCATGTATCCAGATCAGGTTATTGAGTTTGCTTTTTGACAACCATTGCTCATAATCTCTGTAGAAAATGGTCGGGTATCCTTCGTGGGTCAAAATAAAGGCATAGGCGTTCAGTTTGTTTTTGTAGATAATATCCGTGTCATGGTTCGCCACAAAAGTCACTGCTTTTGAAGGGTCGCGTTTCAATAGCATATCACCTGTCAGCGCATTTAGGTTGTTACCATTGAAGGCATCACTCATCTTATAGTAGCAGGCAAAATCGAAAGCTGATGCTCTCCTTCCGGTTGAATTGATCCAGTTTTGTAATGTATTTGCATTACCATCCCACAATTCACCAACGGAAAAGCCTCCTACATGGTCCACCCAGTCTCTTACTACCCAGCCACCAAAACCTTTGACAAAATCGAATCTCCAGCCATCGAACTTCATCGTGTTTTTATAATACTTACCGACGCTGTTGCTTCTCTTCCAAAGCCAGTCCTGCACGTAAGGCTGAACGTGACTTAAATCGGCAAAACCGGCAAATGTACCTTCATCGCTATATCTTGCACCATTAGGGTGGAAATCGTTGTAGGTTCTGTAAAACAAGCCGGATGCAGGATTATAATCCGTGTAAGTATACTTATTGGCATAAGGATTCCATTCTGAATCACCGCCACTGTTGTGGTTGATCACAATATCGGCATATACCTGCATTCCCCTGCTGTGAGCCCTGCTGATCAGACTATTCAATTCACTCTTGGAACCGAACCTGGTCTCCGTACTGCCATGTTGATTGAAATTTCCAAAATCGTAATAGTCAGAAGGGTCGTACCCCATAGAAAATCCACCATTCTGTGCTTTGGATGCCGGTGGTAGCCATAAAGCTGTTATTCCTGCACTGTTCCAGCTATTTATTTTTCCTTTGACGGTATTCCACCAGTTTCCTCCGGCAGGCACATCCCAGTAAAAGGCCTGCATCATAACGCCACCGCCCGGAGGTAATGCATTGGTGTTTGACGGTTCTTCTGCGATCGTTGCAACTTCTACTTCCTCAACAGGATCTGAACAACTCCAAGTCAAAAAAATGATCGCCAGCACTGAGGCAAACATTGCAGCTCGCCCATTCAAAAAATTAGATTTCATTTTAAATTAAGTTAGGTTAGGTGGTCAATTTCACCGTTTTTCACTGAAAATTCGACTCAATATATAAATTGATCCCTTGAAAAAGTGGTAAAAACCAGCACCAAAAATCACCACACTTAATAAATCTTTAAAATTTTTACCGTTTATTGATTTTTTACTAAAAATTCCTGACCTAATCAAAATGATTCTGCATCGGGATAACTTCTAACATCAATTCTGAAGACGCGGCTAACTGTGACATCATTCTACGTGTACAGGGTTAACCTTCCTGCTTGGCAAAATACAACCGGGGGGTGGTTCCGGTATATTTCTTAAACGACCTGTTGAAGGTCGCTTTTGAATTGAACCCTACGCTATATGCCAGACTTAAAAATGAATCATATTCCTTTCCTGTCTCTACGCATTGGATAAATTCCAACACTCGTTTTTCGTTGATAAACTGACTAAAGGTCTGATTAAAACCTTCGTTGATTACTCTTGATAATGTGTGTACAGAAGTAGGTATCTGATTGGACAGTTCCGGCAAGGTTAGTTCCGGATTGATGTAGATTTTTTCTCTGTCTACCAAGTCATTTAATCTATTTTTAATTTTATCAAATTCATCGGAGGCAATCGTTGAGTCCTTATATTTTTGTTCCCGCTCTTCTCTGGTGAAAATCTCAGGTTGCTTCATCGCATAGTAGGCGAGACAAACAATGATCAGTGAAAACAATACCCATAGCACATCGAGTGAGAATTCTGATACCCATAAAGTATCAATCCCCCAAATTCTACCGATCAAAAATACCACCGACAGAAAAATCCATAGAACCAGATAAACCGCCTTTATTCTCAGCACCACATTTAGAAAGCCAATGTATTTCTGATACTTCTTATTCTCTTTTTCGTTAGACTTTTCCTTCTTGATAATCTTAAAGCACTGCAGCCAGTAAATCAGGTTAAAAACCATTGCCACAGCTCCTGATGTCGCAAACACAGGAAACAGGTCTTTGTCAATCACGCGGTAAATAAAAGTCTGATTATTCAGTTGCAGATAAGGAATGTACAATAATATATGGATAATAGCCGGAGCGAAATGTAGCCACCAATACTTTTTAAATGGCAGAGGCTTTTTTAGCAGATAATGAATGTATATGTAAAAAACCGGTGCATAGGTAAACAGAATGATCTCAGGTGTCAGCAGCATTTTAGGTGCCCAATTAAATATATCCCGGTCATATGTTGACGCCCTGCCAATTAGGGCTATTGCAATCAAAAGCAATAATATTGATAGCACTCCATTGGCCTGTTTATTTTTATTTCTGATCGTATTGATTGCAAATATCAGCAGGATGGCTTGTATCACTGCCAGATAAAGCAGATATACATAGGTATTGTAACTTCCCTTCGACAGGTCTTCCCAACTCTGTACCTCCAATATAATTTCATCTTTATCGGTAGCCAGATTGAAAATTCGGTTTGGTCGAGCCCGACCATTTGATCTGCCTTCTACAGCGTCCCAGCTGCCTCTGGTAATTTTGTATTCAAATGAGGCCTGATTGTGATGTAAGACTAAGAGGTAGTCTCCATTGCTTATCTCGATAAACTTATTCGACTTGACATCAGGAAACCAGCCTTTATAGCTGGCAGCTAGGTAAATGGACGCATCGTGTGGCGTATTGCCCGGAAGATCTTTGATGAGAATTCTGGTATGATACAAACTATCAGCTGAAGTCTGCTTTTTCTCTCCGTAAGCAAAATTCAGACAAACCAGAATTAATACAAATACCGATAAGGAAATCTTCTTCAACATCTACAAACCCTAAAACTGATAATGATTAGCAATTGAAAATTTCTTATCGAAAGCTAATTTTTTAGCCATCAAAATTGAAATTATTCAGTAAAGTCATGCTTTATTAGCAATTTGGAATTTATAAAAAATTAAAAAGAATGGATAGTAAAAAAAATTTAAAACTCTGATTTTTTTTCTGAAAACGATTGTTTCTTACGTATTCTGATTTTCGATCCTGAAAGTATTTATTCATTTTCTGTTTCCAACTGTGAAACCGGATCACTTTCTGCAGGCGAATCTGCCTGATCTTCCCTAGTCATATTCCCAAAATATCTTTTCTGAAAGATCAGAATAATTGTGATTCCAATGAATATAGAAGCATCAGCAACATTGAAAACAGGCCATAACGCCATGCACTTCTGACCAATTACAGGGATATCAACACAGCCTTCCCAAATATCAATGTAAAACATGTCGATTACCTGTCCGTGAAACCAGGTGTACGGAGCATCTGAAGGGAGATTGTTTTCCAGAAGCACCCCGTAAAATGTACTATCTACCACATTTCCGATGGCTCCTCCAAGGATGAGCGCCATGCACCACAGCAACCCAACCGGCGAGTCCTTTTTAATCAACCAGGAGATATAATAGATAATGCCCCCAACAGCAAACAACCTCAATAATGTCAGTACAAGCTTACTATTTTTAAGCCAGGAGAATTCCAGCCCGAAAGCCATACCTCTATTTGTCAGGTAGTGAAGTTTGAAGAACTCCCCAAAAATGGGAATTTCGCCCGTAGCTCCTTTGTCCATGTAGAAATAAACAAGCATTTTAACCCCCTGATCGATAATTATCACTCCCAACGCGATCAAAAGATACTTATATATATTCTGGCTTTTTCCTGACATAATCACTTACTGTTTTATCACTTTCAAACTTACTCTCAACTGATAATCGTCCATCTCCAACGCTTCTCCCAATTCCTGATTATCACTGGCAACCAGCTGTATTGCCTGAGTTTCTTTCCTGATGTAATCTACATTGCTTTCTAATGCAGAAACTATGAATTCATCGGCTGTGAAATAAGAAATCTCTATTTTATCCTGAACTTCTAAACCATTGTCTTTTCTCAGATTTTGAATTCTGTTCACAAAGTCTCTGGCTACCCCTTCTTTTTTCAGGTCGTCGGACAATGTGATATCAAGTGCAACGGTTAATCCATCCTCTGATGCTACCAACCAACCGGGAATATCCTCAGAAGTAATTTCAAAATCCGTCGATAACAGTTCCAGCGATTCCCCATCAAGCTCCAGCTGATATTTGCCATCTCTTTCCACTGATTTGATATCATCTTGTGTGAACTTGCCAACCGCAGCGGTTATCAGCTTCATTTTCTTACCAAACTTTTTACCCAATTCACGGAAATTAGGCTTGATCTTCTTGACCAGTATATCACTATCTTCACCGATGTAATCAATAGATTTGATATTGACCTCCGACAGGATTAGGTCTTCCACCGCTTCTATTCTGCTTTTCACCTGATCGCTTAGCACAGGTACCATAATTTTTGAAAGTGGCTGCCTTACTTTGATCTCTTTCTTTTTCCTCAAAGAATGAACCAATGATGATGCCTGCTGGGCTAGTGCCATCCTTTTTTCCAACTCTTCATCAATTTCAGCAGTATTAGCAACGGGGTATTCACTCAGGTGCACAGAAAATGCATCTTCCTTACCTGCTACTGCATTCAGGTCCGAAAAAAGCCTTTCCATGTAAAATGGTGCAATCGGCGCACTCAGTTTGGCTACTTGTTTCAAACAGGTATATAAGGTCTGGTAAGCAGCCATTTTATCCTGATTGTACTCTCCAACCCAGTAACGTTTCCTGTTGAGTCTTACGTACCAGTTACTTAAATCATCTATTACAAAAGACTGAATTGCCCTTGCCGCTTTTGTCGGTTCATAATCATCCAGTGACGATCCTACCTCCAAGATTAAACTATTCAACCTACTGATGATCCACCGGTCACTTTCTGTTCTCTCGTTTAGAGGAAGAGGCTCTTCGCTAAAGGTGAAACCATCGAGGTTCGCATACATTGCAAAGAAATTGTAGGTATTGGAAATCGTTCCGAAAAACTTTCTTTGAGATTCAACAACACCATCAATATCAAATTTCAGGTTATCCCACGGGTTTGCATTGGAGATCATATACCAACGGGTGGCATCAGGACCATACTTGCTAAGAGTCTCAAACGGATCTACAGCATTGCCTAATCTTTTAGACATCTTGTTCCCGTTTTTATCCTGCACAAGCCCATTGGCCATCACATTTTTAAAGGCAACTTTATCAAAAAGCACCCCGGCAATCGCATGCAGTGTAAAGAACCATCCTCTGGTCTGATCGACACCTTCAGCGATAAAATCTGCCGGAAAATTCTTCTCAAATTGCTCCTCATTTTCAAATGGAAAATGCCACTGAGCATAAGGCATAGCTCCGGAATCAAACCAGACATCTATCAGGTCTTTTTCCCTAAACATCTGCTGACCTGTCTCACTGACCAGGACAACATCATCCACGTAGGGTCTGTGTAAATCAAAGTTATCAGCAATGGTTTCTTTCATAAAACCTGCTGCAACTGCTTTGTCAACTTCAGCTTTTAATTCAGCTACACTACCAATGCATATTTCTTCTTTCTGATCTTTTGATCTCCATATCGGCAAAGGTGTTCCCCAATATCTCGACCTGCTCAGATTCCAGTCAACCAGATTTTCCAGCCAATTGCCAAACCTCCCTGTTCCGGTTGCAGCAGGCTTCCAGTTGATGGTATTATTCAATTCAACCAGTCTTTCCTTAAAAGCTGTTGTTTTAATAAACCAGGAATCCAACGGATAATATAAAACCGGCTTGTCTGTTCTCCAGCAATGTGGATAAGAGTGCTCGTATTTCTCTACTTTAAATGCTTTGTTTTCTTCTTTCAGCTTAATGGCAATCAATACATCCAGACTTTTTTCAGGTGCTTCTTCGTCTTTATAGTATTGGTTTTTCACATACATTCCGGCAAAGTCTGTAATCTCTTTTACATACTTACCTTGCTTGTCAACGATGGGTGCATTAAAGCCTTCGGCATCTTTTACAAAAACGCCAGGCACACCATTTTGCGCACTGACTCTTTCATCGTCAGCACCAAAAGTACGGGCGAGGTGGACGATTCCGGTACCGTCTTCCGTAGTAACAAAATCACCAACCAACACTGTAAAAGCAGGTTTTTCCAATGGGATGTAAGGCATCAGTTGCTCATAATCAATCCCCTGAAGTTCTGAACCCTTGTAAGTAGCAACCACCTCGTATGGAATGAGTTTATCCCCTGCTTTGTAGTCTGCCAGTGCAAGTCCATCTGCCTTCGCATTGAAATAAGATTTTAATCGATCCTCTGCCAGTATCACAGAAACAGGCTCGTGGGTGTAGGCATTGAAAGTCCTAACCTGCACGTAGTTGATGTTTTTTCCCACTGCCAGGGAGTTATTCGCTGCTAATGTCCACGGAGTTGTGGTCCATGCCAGGAAAAATACATCTTCCTGAGCCTTTTCAAAAAGCTTAGCAGACTTCTCATTGGCCACTGCTTTGAACTGTGCGACAATGGTCGTGTCTTTCACATCTTTGTAAGTCCCAGGCTGGTTCAGCTCGTGTGAACTTAAACCAGTGCCCGCAGCGGGGCTGTAAGGCTGGATCGTGTAGCCCTTGTATAACAGACCTCTGTCATAAAATCTTTTGAGCAGACTCCACAAGGTCTCCATGTAGTCTCTATCAAAGGTGATGTAAGGATTATCAAGGTCTACCCAATAACCCATTTTTTCGGTCAGGTCATCCCATTGACCTTTGAACTTCATGACCGCTTCCTTACACTTCTGATTGTATTCTTCAACAGAAATCTTGGTACCGATATCTTCTTTGGTGATACCCAGCTCTTTTTCTACCTGTAATTCAACAGGCAGGCCATGGGTATCCCAGCCACCTTTTCGTTCTACTTTATAACCTTTCTGAGTTTTATACCGGCAAAAGAGGTCTTTTACTGTTCTGGCCATCACATGGTGAATACCTGGCGTTCCGTTTGCCGAAGGAGGCCCTTCATAAAAAGTAAATGTTGGTTTTCCCTCACGGGTAGAAATGGATTTTTTGAAAACGTCGTTCTCCTTCCACCATTTCAATACATCATCCGCAACCTGAGCGTAGTTGATGTTTTTATATTCTTTATACTTATCCACCTTTACTTATGAAATTCTTTTATTTAACAGTTAATTAGTCCTCTGTCTGTGATTTTTTGATTTCCAGTTTATCAATGTTGATTTCTTCATCTTCTCCCTCTTCATAGAACTCATTGTAATGCTCTATCAAAGGATGCTTGTCAACATTTCTTTTTCCACTATCAAACTTTAACAATAACGCTGGCAGAACAGTAAGGTTGGTCAACATGGCAATTAACAATGTCAGTGACGTTAAAACACCAAGTGCAATGGTTCCGCCAAAATCTGAAGCTGCAAAAATTACAAACCCAAAAAACAAGATGATCGACGTGTAAATCATCGAAGCTCCGGTCTCTCTGAGGCTTTTGCTCACAGCAAGTTTTACGTTGAATTTATGAAGAAACAACTCCTGCCTGTATTTGGCCAGAAAGTGTATCGAATCATCAACTGATATACCAAAAGCAATGCTGAATATCAGTGCCGTGCTGGGTTTAAGAGGAATATTAAAAAATCCCATAATCCCGGCAGTGATCAACAAGGGTATCATGTTCGGAATCAATGAAATGATGATCATTCTGAAATTCCTGAACAACACAACCATGATCAAAGAGATTACGAAAAACGCAATGATCATGCTTCCAATCAGATTTTCAATTAAAAATTTATTCCCTTTGATGAAGAGTAAAGTAGTTCCGGTTACCCTTGCTTCCATTCGCCCATCATTGAATATTTCATCCATTTTGGGTTGAATGATCTTGGTAACCAGAGAGTCCATTTTATTGGAACCTATATCAGCAATTTTGAGTGAAATCCTTACATTTTGCCCGGTACTATCCACGAAGGACTGCGAAACGCTATCTGTATCCGAATCTTTTTTCAGGTATTTTAGAATCTGCTCTTTTCCTCTCCCCGTCGGCAGGTCATAAAACCTTGGCAGCTGATTGTAAAAAGCCTGGTTGGCCGCTTTGATAAAGCTTACCACAGACACCGGCTGAGAGATGTATGAAATTGAATCAAGGAATACTTCAAACTCATCGATTTTCTTCAAAGCACTCAGACTTTGGACACCTCGTTTTCTACCAGTATTTACGACAATCTCCAGCGGCATGATTCCAGAGAAGTTTTCTTCAAAAAACCTTAGATCTTTCTTGATTGGACTGTTTTCCGGAATATCGTCCACCATGTAAGAAACTGCTTCTATGCGGGAAAGACCGATCGCGGAAATGATTACCAGTGTAACCGTCGCTAGCATCACAAGCCACCTGTGCCGATGCACCAAAATGTCGAGACCGGTCAGGAACGCATTGAGAAACTTAAACTCCAGATGCTTCAGATGTCGTTCACTTGGTGGCGACACCAGTGAAAAAATACAGGGGATTAAAATGGTACTCACGACGAATGTAGCAAGAATGTTAACACCTGCTACAATCCCAAATTCCTTCAGGATAACTATATCTGTTGATACCAACACCAGAAAACCAACAGCAGTCGTAAAGTTTGTAATCAGTGTTACAATACCGATCTTCCTGATGATCGTTCGCAATGACTTCATCTGATCCTTTGTTCTGGCATACTCCTGATGATATTTATTGAGCATGTAGACACTGTTCGGAATTCCGATGACCACAATGATGGAAGGTATCAGGCCGGTAAGTAAAGTAATCTTGTAGTTGAGCAATGACAAGGTACCCATTACCCACACGACTATCACACCAATGATAACCAATGGAAATATTACCGCTTTGAAAGATCTGAAAAACAAAAATAAAATCAGACCCGTGATGGAGATCGAAAGTATCAAAAACAGGTTAAGCTCTTTCTTCACTTTTGCCATGGATACCGACCGGACATAAGGCAATCCTGCGTAATGCAATTTGATCCCGGTTCCTTTCTCAAATTCGTTACCGAGCATCACGATATCATCTACCAGTTGGATTCGGCTTTTGGAGTTAAGAAACTCTTTTGTAATAGTGATCAAAATAATGGTAGCACCATTTTCCGAATTGATCAGCTGTCCACTGTAAAACTTCAGATTAGCGGCACCTCGCAACAAACTATCGAGTTTATCCTGATCTTCCGGGATTTCGTCAAATATCGGTTTCAGTTCGAACCGTTGCTTTTCTTTGTTTTTATGTAGTTTCTTCAGATTCGGAAGACCCAAAACATCATTTACACCGTCCATTCCAGCGATGTTTTTGACCAACATCCCCAGTTGATTAAATCTCTCCGACTGATAGATAGAGCTATCTTTCACCCCAATAGCCATGATGTTGCCGTCCTCTCCAAAGGTATTTTTAAAATCTTTGAAATAGGCCATCTCAGGGTCGTCGGGCGGAACAATCTCAGCCAGCGAAAATGAATATTTGATGAACTGCGCCTGGTATCCCATGAACGCCGTGATAAGTATCAGAATCGAAATCAGTAAGATTCTATACTTCAGAATGATATGAGCTAATTTATTCCACATTTTTCAACAGTGGGCAAAGGTAATGATTTTTGTTTTTTCTGCCTGATAAAAACAAAATCTGTCATCAACTTACCGGTAATGAGATTCCTTTAATTCTTTTAAACAAACTGACAGCGTGTCTGTCAGTAATTCCGGAGATATAATCAGTAATGTAAAGCATCCGCTGATAGAATGTAACATCCTGATTAATATAATGTTGTATGTTCTCTGGCAATAACCTGAAAATACTCTTGTATTTACCATTGTAACCGTCCGGTTGATGGAATTTGAAATAGACGGAAAAGCTAAAAGAATTCAGCAGGTTCTCGAGTACTTCAAAACCTCCGGCCTCTTTTTCCAGCACCACCCGAGACCGATACAATTTCTCGATTGACATTTTGCTGATTGCTTTTAATGTATCCTTTGATTGCACTTCGCTGATCAGATCAGTATCAAACTCACCAGATAAAATATCATCTTCAAATTTCATGAAAACATCTGTTGACTCATTGATGAGTTTGTTGATACACAATGCTCTTAACAGGCTTATCTTCTCATTCTCACCATGAATCTTATTCAGCTTCTCTTCATCGAACCGCTCACCCAATATTTCTGCCAGTAGGTTTTTCACTGTTTCATAATGTACAAGTCCAAGTCTGCAACCATCTTCCAAGTCTATGATGTGATAGCAAATGTCATCAGCAGCTTCTACCAAAAACACCAATGGATGCCTGCAGTAAGATTCTTCATTGAGTTTGATTAATCCCGTGGCGGTAGCCACTTCATTAAAAGCTGCAAGCTCATTTTGAAAATAGCCATATTTCTTTTGACTTTTTCTCCCCTCTATTTTCTGATCAAGTTTTGATCCGTGAGGATACTTTGTAAAGGCAGCTAAAGTGGCCAGCGTTAAGTTGAGCCCGCGTTCATATGGGTTGTTCAGAATTCTAAATCCCTGAGCATTTCCTTCGAAATTGGTGAGATCAGCCCATTCCTGTTCATTCATAAGGGGTCTGAACAATGTGCTTACCTCATTCGATTTGAAGAAACTCGATATGGATTCCTCACCGGAATGGCCAAAAGGGGGATTACCTAAATCGTGAGCAAGGCTGGCAGCTGCAGTAATAGAACCGAAATCGAAAGGGGTAAATAGCTCCTTAAGCTCACTATGTTGTTCCAGTACCTTAGCACCAACTGATTTGCCAAGCGACCGACCTACACTGGATACTTCCAAACTATGGGTAAGCCTGTTGTGTACAAAATCATGTTCGGGAATTGGAAAAACCTGTGTTTTATCTTGTAGCCTTCTGAATGGGTGACTAAATATTAGCCGGTCATAATCTCGTTCGAATTCACTTCTCAGCTTATCTCCTAACTTGGAAACTGAACTGTCTTCACCGATCCTGTAGGGATTGAGCAACGACTCCCATTTCATTTTCTCACTCATCGGCCAAAGTTAGTGCTAATATTGGCATTCCTGCAATCTTCACTTTATGAAAACAGGCAGGCAACCTATAAAAGCAGTTGTCACACGTTTTGATTGAGCAACTTACTCAACGTATCGAATAGGCTAGGGTGATATTGCTTAAACAAATCTGGTCGTTCGAAGTAGTTCTCAACTGCAACGGCAAAGAATTCTTCCTCTGAAGTGCCTCCGTATTTCCTGAAGATTGATAGAGAGTCTGATTGTAATTTTTGAATCTCTTCCCTGGCAAGCTCCTCCCAATGAGCTAACACTGATTGATCAAAGAAATTGTACTCACTGTTCCTGATCATGTTTTCCAGTCTGATGGCATGAGCCATTTCATGCAGCCCCAGATTCACACCATCCTGATCCTCGATCATGCCACGCATGAAACTTTTCCATGAAAGCACGATGATTTTATTCAGTGGATTCACTTCTCCCTGGTGATACAACTTGTTGATCGTAGAGTAGTAATTGTCAGGATATATGAGAATCCTCTTAAAATGTTTCAGGTAGACATTAGGAAAACCGTAGGTCAGTTGAATTGCTGTCGCGGAAATCAAGACCTTCATTTCTCCTGTCACCTGATCAAAGCCACGGGGAATAAAAATCTTGGATTTGATAAAATACTGAACTCTCTTTTCAAATTCTGATTTCTTCTCCGCAGACAATTCTCTATAAAACCTGCAATAACTTCTGAGAATATCTTTGTATTCCCGTCGCATAGGCGGCAACCCAATGTATCTGAAGCCGAGATTGATCTTACTACTAGACGAAATACCGAATACGATTAAAAGGGCCAGAATAAATAAAAAAAATGGCCCTGTAGTATCGTTCATCTCTTAAAGTAGTCTTTGTCTTAAAGTTGTTTTAACAGATTACTCATAGAAACGGCTTCTTTCAAAGTACTCACTACTTCTTCGATTGAAACCCTTTTCTGTTCCATAGAATCCCGCTCTCTGATCGTCACAGTATTGTCTTCCAGCGTCTGGTTATCGACGGTTACGCAATAAGGTGTTCCGATGGCATCATGTCTTCGGTATCTTCTTCCAATGGCATCTTTCGCATCATACTGCGCATTGAACTCAAATTGCAATTCTTTCAATATTTCTCTGGCTTTTTCAGGAAGACCATCCTTATTGACCAATGGCAATACAGCAGCTTTAACCGGAGCAAGTACAGGAGGCAGTTTCAAAACAGTTCTGCTGCTACCATCTTCCAGAGTTTCTTCTGTGTAAGCCGCAGAAAGAACTGCTAAAAACATTCTGTCCAATCCTATGGAAGTCTCCACTACGTAAGGCACGTAACTTCTTTCTTCTTTCGGATCAAAAAACTGAAGTTTCTTACCTGAATGCTCTTCATGCGCTTTCAAATCGAAATCCTTTCTGCTGTGAATACCCTCCAGTTCTTTGAAACCCATCGGAAACTCAAATTCAATGTCACAGGCAGCATTGGCGTAGTGTGCGAGTGTCAGGTGGTCGTGGAATCTATACTTCTCGTCACCAAGTCCTAAAGTCTTATGCCATTTCATCCTGGTTTCTTTCCACTGCTCATAAAAGTCCAGTTCCTCACCCGGCTTTACAAAAAACTGCATCTCCATCTGCTCAAACTCTCTCATTCTAAAGATGAACTGCCTGGCAATAATTTCATTTCTGAAAGCTTTACCGATTTGAGCGATACCAAAAGGCAGTTTCATTCTACCAGATTTTTGAACATTCAGGTAGTTCACAAAAATGCCTTGAGCAGTTTCGGGTCTTAAATATATTTTATTGGCACCTTCAGCCAGCGAACCTAATTCAGTAGAAAACATCAGGTTAAACTGTCTCACTTCCGTCCAGTTTCTCGATCCCGATACCGGATCTGCGATTTCCAGTTCTTCGATCAATGCTTTGAAATCTTCCAGATCGTTTTCCTCGATACATTTGGCCATTCTGGCATTAGCCTTGTCGATTTTCTCCTGGTTGGCAAGCACTCTTGGATTCGTCGCTTTGAACTGTGCTTCATCAAAGCTATCACCAAATCTTTTAGCAGCCTTGGTCACCTCTTTGGTGATTTTCGCCTCGATCTTGGCAATATAATCTTCAACCATCGTATCAGCACGATAGCGTTTCTTGCTGTCTTTATTATCGATCATCGGATCGTTAAAGGCATCTACGTGTCCTGAAGCTTTCCAGGTAGTAGGATGCATGAAAATTGCTGCATCAAGGCCAACGATGTTTTCGTGCATTTGCACCATCGCTTTCCACCAGTACTGTTTGATGTTATTCTTTAGCTCAACACCGTTCTGACCATAATCATAGGTGGCGCTTAGTCCATCGTAAATTTCACTTGAAGGAAATACAAAACCGTATTCTTTGCTGTGCGCAACTATATTTTTTAACGAAACGTTATCTTCTGCTTTTGCCATAGCTGCAAAAGTGGAAATTAGTCATCGTCAAATACAAGCTTTTTTTGAAAAAAAATAATGAATTGATTTAATAATCCGCTTCTAATTGGCCTGGAGGAGGAAATTCCATTCAATCAATAATTATTACACAAAAAAGTTATGAATTGTTTTCGAGAGTCAACTCGTAAGCAGCTTTATATTAATGATTGCAAATTACTGATCAAACCTCAAAGTCAGTTCATCAAGACTTTTATTGGAACCAACAACGGTTACCTGATCTTTGATACGCAAACGTGTATATCCGTGAGAGATGATCATCTGTCCCCCTCTTCTGATAGAGAGGATGATCACATCGGAAGGGAGTCGTAAATCACGCAGCGGTATACCGTGCAGGTTGGAATTGAGCACTTCCAGGTCTCTGGTATCTTGTCCTTCCGTCATTCCCAGCAGGATCGAAGTAGCCTGCGGCGATCTCACAAAATGGTCCATTAAACTCACAATAGCGGTGGAAGGGTCTACTATTTTCACTTCCAGGGCAAGAAATCTATCATAGAAACTTCTATCATTTAATCTGACAATCAAATCCCTTGTACCAAGATTTTCGTATGCGGTCTCACAAATTTGCAGGTTTTCCTTATCAGAAAGCATACAGACAATGGCTTCAGTTTTGTCTGCATCCATTGCCAACATAGTCTCGTGAGTAAAATCGCTGATATATCTTAATTCAAGATCCTCGGGCTCTTCAACACTTCCTTTTTCCATCATGGTAGCAATCTGCACCTGCCACCCCTTAGCTTTCAACTGATTGGCCAATGCAATACTCTGACTTTCCAGTCCAAAAATAATCGCATCCCGAATTCCGTCGAACTCAGGGGTTTCCGCCTTACTTCTGTCTTCTCCTACCTTGTTGAGTGCATATTTAAACAGAGGAGGACCTAAAAACTGATTGATGACTATCACAGCGATGACAACTGTTGCAAACTGGTTTCCCCACGAAGGAAAAGCATTGGCAATTACCGTAGCAAGTCCAAGGGCCACACCTGCCTGCGTCACATAAGGCATCCAACCATAATGCCAATAGATTTTCGGGTCTTTTGCCAGCATACCTCCAATATACCCACCAGCTACCATCGTCAGTAGCCTGATAAAAAACAAGATAAAGGCCACACCAAAGACCGACATTAGCACATCAATTGCCATGATCGACCCGGTGAAGGTAAAAAATGCGATATAGATTACAGGACCCGTCTGTTCCAAAATCTTCAAAAACTCTGCTCTGTACTTTGAATAGTTGGTCACATAAAAACTGGCAATGATACAAACCAGTAATGGCTCAAAAGTTATGTGATGATGCAGAAACTCTTCTGAAAAGTGCTTGGATTGAGTAGCCAGCAGATAGGCTGAGTAACCTACCAGAATGATCAATATCGTTTTGGAAATTGTATGAACTTTCCAGGAGAGTAAAAATTTGAGAATTCTTCCATAGATGTAACCAAGTCCAAAAGAAAGAGCGAGTTCCAGCAAAATAATGATGATACTCAAAAAGCTGAATTCCTCTCCACTGATGATGGTCTTGGCAATTGAAAGGGTGATTGCAAATAAAATAATGACCAGGAAATCCTTTACAACGGTAACACCCATGACCGTCTGGGTAAAGGGTCCTTTCGCCCTCAATTCATTTACTACAGCAATAGCCGATGCAGGCGAACGTGCAACAAAAATAGTCCCAGTCAGCATGGATACAGCTATCTTAGATCCAACTGAAAGATCTCTCATATAAGGAATAAAATCAGCCAGAAGATACACGCCCAATCCACCGAAAACGAAAGTAATCACCAACTGACCAAACGTATTCCATTTGATGCTGTCTATTCTACTCCTTAGTTCCTTAAGATATAATTCTGAACCGGCTGCAAAGGCAATGAAGGCAAGTGAAATTTCGTTGATAAAGTTGAGTTGTTCTTTTGAAATTTCAGGAATCAGTTTAAGAACATAAGGACCAGCAACAATACCAGTGATTATGAATCCGGTAATTAGCGGTAATCTTATTTTTTGAAAAAAT
>JBCBHL010000066.1:0-25071 GCA_038525605.1 Bacteroidota bacterium | reverse complement strand
AAATCGAGAACCCCGCTCAGGTAGTAGAGAATCAAAAGATGATCTCTGATATGATCAGAGACTTTTGTGAAAGAGAGGTGGAACCACACAAAATGGACTGGGATGAAAACCAGACTTTCCCGGTAGAGTTGTTCAAGAAATTAGGAGAACTGGGTCTGTTAGGCGTGTTGGTACCTCAGGAATATGGCGGATCGGGATTCGGTTACCATGAATATGTAACAGCAATCATAGAGTTGGCGAAGGTAGACGGTTCCATTGGTCTGTCTATGGCTGCTCACAATTCCCTGTGCACAGGACATATATTACAGTTTGGTAGTCATGAGCAAAAAATACAATGGCTTCCAAAGCTGGCGAGTGGCGAATGGCTGGGTGCCTGGGGTCTTACGGAACCTAATACTGGTTCAGACGCAGGAAACATGAAAACCACCGCTATCAAAGACGGTGATTACTATGTTCTAAATGGCGCTAAAAATTTCATCACTCACGGAAAATCTTCTAACGTAGCAGTTGTTATTGCGAGAACCGGAGAAGTTGGTGACTCACATGGCATGACTGCATTTGTCATCGAAAAAGGGACCAAAGGGTTTTCTGCTGGCAGAAAGGAAAACAAACTGGGTATGAGAGCTTCAGAAACTACAGAGCTCATCTTTGAAGATTGCAGAGTACACAAAGATAATATATTAGGTAAGGTTGGAGATGGATTTGTACAGTCGCTGAAAGTATTAGATGGTGGACGAATTTCTATTGCAGCTTTAAGTTGCGGAATTGCAGAAGGCGCCCTAAATGCCAGTATCCAATACAGCAAGGAAAGACATCAGTTCAATAAGCCGATTTCTTCTTTTCAGGGCATCAGCTTTAAGCTGGCGGAAATGGCGACAAAAGTGAAAGCTGCCAAACTATTGACTAATCACTCTGCTGAATTAAAGAATCAAGGAAAACCGGTAAACGAAGAGTCTGCAATGGCTAAGCTATATGCTTCTGAAATATCAGTGGAAGTAGCTAATGATGCTGTCCAGATTTTTGGTGGATATGGATACACGAAAGACTACCCTGTTGAGAAGTATTACAGGGACGCAAAACTTTGCACAATCGGCGAAGGAACATCTGAAATCCAAAAACTGGTTATTTCAAGATCAATTTTGAAATAAAGTTTTTTTCTTTTGAGGAATGCTAATTATATTTGCGCCCTCTTTAAAAACAAAGTAATATGATCATTGTAAACGTAAAAGAAAACGAATCAATAGATAAAGCACTGAAAAGATTCAAAAAGAAATTTGAAAAAACAGGTGTTTTGAAAGAATTAAGAAGCAGATCTCACTTTACTAAAAAGTCTGTAGCAAGAAGAGAAGAAATCATTAAAGCTTCTTACAGACAAAAAATGAGAGACGCAGAAAATTTCTAGTTTTCACTGTCTTTTTATACTTAAAATCGTTAAGTTAGTATTCTTCCGAAAGTTTACTCCTCAAGAATACTAAATGATCGATTCTTTCATAAGATATGTAAAGTTTGAAAAAAGATACAGTGATCATACGATTACGGCTTATGAAAAAGATCTGATTCAGTTAGAGGAATATGCTTCGAAAGAATTGGAAAAAGATACGATCCAGGAACTTACCTTCAAGGAGTTAAGATCCTGGATATTTTTTTTGTCAGAAAACGACTACACCAACAAATCCATCAATCGCAAGATTGCCACTATTAAATCTTACTATAAGTTTCTTCTTTCAAGGGAGATGGTCTCCATCAACCCGACTGAGAGAATACAGCCTCTTAAAATTGAAAAAAAACTTCCTGTATTTCTGAAAGAAACAGAAATGACCACCCTGCTCGACAATATCGATTTCGATGAAGATTCCGACTTTGAAAACAGTAGAAACAGAGTCATTTTCGAGTTGCTATACGGTACCGGAATCAGGCTTTCTGAGCTCACAAACCTAAAAATGAAAGATTTGAGCTTTTATGGAAATACCATCAAAGTTTTAGGAAAAAGAAACAAAGAAAGACTAATCCCTTTGAACACAAATCTCGTTAATACTATTAGAGAGTACTTGAGCAAAAGGAAGTCACTTAACAGTATAAATGATCTTGATTTTTTACTTTTAACTGCTTCGGGCAATCAGGTTTATCCGATGTTGGTTCAGAGAGTTATCAAAAAATACATCATGAAAGTTTCTTCTATCAGTAAGAAGAGTCCTCATGTACTTCGGCACACGTTTGCCACCCATCTTTTAAATAAAGGTGCGGATTTGAATTCAGTAAAAGACCTTTTGGGTCACAGCAGTCTGGCTGCCACACAAGTCTATACTCACAATACAATGAGTAAGCTGAAGGCGGTATTTGATCAGGCTCACCCAAAAGCTTAATGGTTTAACTTTTTAAAATAATGTACTATGAAGTTACAAATGCATTCCATCCATTTTGACGCAGATCAAAAACTCGTTGATTTCATCCAGAAAAAAACGGATAAACTGGAGACATTTTATGACCGAATAATCGATGGAGAGGTTTTCATGCGATTAGACAAAGGAGACGCCAGAGATAACAAAGTCATAGAGATCAAACTTAATATCCCGGGAAATCAACTATTTGCGAAAGAAAAGTCGGTATCATTTGAGGCGGCCGCCGATGTGGCTGTGGAAGCATTGCGACGACAACTGAAAAAATATAAGGAAAAACAATTCAGTCATCACTGATTAAACATTTCCTGACGAATTAATAAAAAGGCTTGTCCCAATCGGGACAAGCCTTTTTTGATGTTTTGTCTAAATTACACCGCGCAGTTTCTTTCACATAATAATGCTATCAAAAGATGTCAGTTAAAAGTATATCTGTCAAGGTCACTAAAAACATAGAAGTATCAATTAATTCCAGGGAAGATGACAAATCATTTGATGAAAATCAGCCCGCTTATGCAATTAACTGGTTTAACACGAAAAGGGCATGGCTGTACAAAGCCTATAGCCTGCTGGCTGTTCGTAGCGTCTTAAAGATCGGGGGAAGACCATTTTTCAAAGCAAAGTGTCACTTAATAGAAGGCGATCCAGCACTTAACAGAAAAGTATTATTGATTGTGAAATACCCAAATCCGGGGGCTTTTTTACAATTGGTTAGAAACAAGTACTTTCAGGTCATCAGTATTTTCAGGAATGCATCCGTTGACCAATTCACTTTTGGTTTCGCATCAAAAACATCAAATCAGCGCTGGGAAAAACCAGACAATTCTCACTACTATATTTTACATCATTTCCAGGCAGAAACAACTGTTGCTAAAGACCTGATCAGAATAGTATCTGAAACATCATCGAATGTTGATTTACAAGTGTTTTTCTCAGGAAAGGTTGATAAATGCCTGGTTGTAAAAAGCAGTACCGGTTCTGAAAGGCAGATTTCTAACCTCATTGACGAACTTATCATTTATCGATCTCAGGATAGAGAGTCGTTAGAACAAGTCTTAAAAAGCGAAAAATACCAGTCACTAATTGATTCAAAATTAAAAGCATCTTCATTGGTGGAGTTGAAAAGAGAGATATAAAAAATCCCGGAGCGATATACCCCGGGAGCGGTTGGTCGTGATAATTAATACTTACCTGATCAGGAAGCCAGATTCAACTCGAAAAACTTTTCAGATTCATCCTGTGTTCTTCTGGCTTTATTCAGTTCGGTAATGAGTTTTTGACCTAGTCTGGTGGAAGTTGCACTTAGTTTATACAACAATGTAAATTCTTGAGACATCGAACTGACTGTCTTTTTCTTCTTATATGTGTAGGCATCACCCATTTCGTACTGTTGTGTTACGGGGTTGTACCATATGTATTGCGACTTTTCCTTGGCGTTCATATTTCAAAGTAAAAGAATATCACAATATCGTTTGTGACAATATACTTTCCTATTCTGCCAACCTTCGAATATAGGCCTAAATACTCTGCAATCGCACTTTTATTCGGCGAAATGACAATTTCACCAGTTGAATTAATTAATTCTGAAGATAGGATATCTGAGGTGTTCTTTCTCTTTATACTTCGATTTTTCGTAAATCCACTTCAACTGCTGATAGCGATTTCCGGCAAAATCCATATCGTTTTGTTGATTCGTTCTGTAAGCTTTCATCAGTTCAGGATTGTTGTTGAGAACTTCCTCAGCAAGTTCTTCAAACACGTAAGAAGAAAACCCTTCTTTGCTTCCTAAAACAGTATCGAACATATTCCATTTGAAATAACTGTCTTCTGCCAATGGCTCCAGCGTTTCGATGATGAACCTGTTCACTTCCTGATCGCATGCTACAACGAAATCACCCTTGTGGAAACGAACCATTTCATCTGACTTCTCCAGCTCTGTACCATAGTGGTAATAATGACCTTCGTAAGGGCTTTGAACCGTCTTATAGTTTTTGATTCTGTATACTTCCACTGTTATAGTGGTATCAGCTGAAAGCGGTTGCATTTGCACACCATTTCTTTTCAACCTTTCAACCACGTTCACCCAACCTTGCTGAACGATGTAAGCTTTCGGTTTTTTGACTGTAATTGCAGGCTTGTACCGATTCTTGAATTTTATGCTCTTTTCAAATGGCTTTTTATGATCATAATACAACCTTTTTTGACTGGTGAGCTTACTGGGAACATAGCTGGCTTCATAGCCCTTGAACGACAGCTCTCTTGAAAAATCCTTATCTAAAGACCATTTAATGGTAAAATCCTCCTTCGTCTTTACCATTTCTTTGGCTTTAGCTCTGGATTCCAACACTTTTAATTTGTTAGTAACCAGTGTTTTAGCCATTCCTACCATCAATTGGTAGGTAGACTCAACTCTCCTGTCGAAAGGTTTGAGCATATGAGTTTCAGACATAAAACTGTAGGTGTTGAACAAAGAGGCATATCCTGTAGAATACCTTGGCCAGTCAGCAAATTCTGTAATGCCATTATCAGGCGTAGTGCCATGAACATTCACATATGGCGTCATCGGATCCCCAACCTTTTCCATATGAGCATACAGAGCAGGGTTGATTACTTCTCCCATCATTTTCTGCAGTGGCTTTGACATTTTCTGTTCCTGAGTGGCAATGAGCGTCATTGTATACTGATAATCAGCGCCGTTACTCACATGTGTATCGAGGAAAAAATCAGGATCAGATTTCTGAAAAATCTCCCAAAATGCAGCAGCATTCCTGGTATCTCCCTTTATAAAATCCCTGTTGAGGTCATAATTTCGAGCATTTCCTCTGAATCCGTAGGCTGCTGGTCCGTTTTGATTTACCCTGGTAGTCCCATTGCGATTAAGTGTTCCACCAATATTGTAAAACGGAATGATTACCAATACGAAATCCTTTTTTTCTTTTTTTAGCACTTTCCCAGTAACTATATCACGCAAAAGCATCATAGAAGCATCCACACCATCAGGCTCTCCCGGATGAATCGCGTTATTGATAAGAAAGACCGGCTTTCCCTGCGATTTCAGCTCATCAATATCAAATTCTGAATTTGCTGAATAGATTACCATATGCAATGGTTTTCCGGCATCTGTCATTCCCATTGGAGTGATACTGATTTGCGGAATTTGATCAGCTAACTTTTGATAAAAGGCAATGCCCTCCTCATAAGTAACAGTTACTGTTTTGTCGGAAATTTCAAATTTGGTTTGAAATTCAGCTTTTTGCCCAAACAAAGAATAAACATTCAGTAATAACAGCGCTAGTGTTAGGTATTTCATTTCTGTACATCAGTCTTGTTGATATCACTAAAATAGGGGAAATTGTTGATGGTTTACCAATAATTACAAATGCGGTAAACAAATACCGACAGAAAACAAAAAAGTCAGAACCGGGAAGCTCTGACTTTCAAAATATCTTGAAGGTAAATCTAGTTAGACTCTGCACTAAATACCGCCATCACTGGTCTGTGATCCGAAACATCTCTACTATATCCGGAAACACATCCAGACAATCTTATCGTGGCTGAACTAACGTGATTATCGAAGAGCTCATTGGAAATCAAAATATGATCTATATGACTTGGAAATGAAGGAAAGCTCCAATTCTGGCTAGGACCAGTGGCAATATCCATATCGGCAAACTCATAGTTATCAGCATCATCAATGAAGTTCTGGAATGGGGTACCTGCATCTAAATCATCATTGAAATCTCCCAGAACGATCAAATTGGAATTCGCCTCATTTTCATCAAAATAGTCTTTCATGATTTCACTGGCAACTGCCCGTCTGGTAGTGCCATCGTTGCAGCATTTCAGGTGAATATTCACCAGTTTCACGGTAAGACCATTTACGTGAGTCACCTCCACAACAACAGGCTCACGCGGGAAAGGAGACCTTTGATTCGGAAACAGTATTTCAAGATTTCCAAAGGAGGATATTTCTGAGGTCTTGTAGAAATAGCCCAGTTCAATACCTCCGTTCACATTGAAAAATGCTCCGCCCCATCCTTCCAGGCTGTTTGCTACCTGCGTAAATGCCGAGGGCTCACTGATTTCCTGTACTGCTATGATGTCAACATCCATATTACTGATAATATCCACAACAGTAGAAACAGAGTTACTGGTCATCGGGAAACGCTCGATATTCCAGGTAACTACCTCAAGTGTTTCCGCACTATTTAGTGTCAGGCAATTTTGGAACGCAGGATCTATCGGATTTTCATCAAGAATTCTTAACCTATAGCTGCTAAATTCACCTTTCTGGAGATTTTCCTCACTAAATCCCTCTACATTAAAAACAAGAAGCTCAATATCTTCGTCATCATCAACAACAGACTCTACCTGAAAAGACACGCTTTCAGCTCCTTCCTGAACCGGTACTGTAAATTCATTCCCCTCAGGAGAAGGTGTAATATTGAAATCTTCCCCTTCCTGTCCATTATCGGAAGTATAGCTCAAAAATATGTCGAGATCACCTTCCAGTTTTCTCGAAAAAGAGAGGGTTACCGTAATTGGCGGATTTCCTTCCTCAATCGAAGCATCGGAAATATCGAATGAGACTTTGATGGGTGAATCATCCGTATTGTCAATTATGACCGGTCCACCCGGATCGTCATTACAAGCTGTGAGCAATACCAGCACCGCAATAACAGTGGCAAAAATGTATTTTATCATTTACTAAATGTTATTTACTTATTTGTATAAATACCGGATAATGATCACTAAAACCATTCTGATATCTACCCGACACGTAAGTTCTAAATGGAGCTCCTTTATAATCTCCTTCCTTCACTCTCATCCATTCAGGCGCAAATACACTAAACGAATCATTTTTATAATGCCAGGTGCTACTTTTATCAGGAAGCATTGATTGAGAAATAATAATTTGATCAAATAAGTTCCATGTGCCCCTATAAAATAGTGTTCCGTATCCTTGCTTAAAGGTCTTTGAAGAAGTATTGAAAAGCTCTCCATTCACCATCTTTTTTAGATTATCGTGTGCCAACAGGCTCTTTTTCACACTTTTATTTCTTGGATCATCATTTAAATCACCCATAATCACCACTTTAGCTTCAGGGTTTTTAGCCTGTAGTTCACTGACTTTTTTTCTTAGTAATTCAGCCGCCATTATTCGCTTATCTTCTTTACCTCCTCTTCTTGATGGCCAATGGTTCACAAAGACATTCAGTGTATCGCCGTGGTACAGACCTTTGACGTGTAAAATATCCCTTGTCTTAAAATCCGGATTGGCTTCATCTTCGAAAGCAATGCTTTTGATATCGAAAGGTGTGAATTTGCCCATTTTGTAAATTAACGCAACATCAATTCCTCTTCTGTCCGGAGAATCGAAATGAATAATCTGATATTTATAGCGTATCAGGTTCTTATGGGTCACCAAAGCATTCAATACTGATCTGTTTTCAACCTCACATAATCCAACAATATCTGGAGCTGCCATTGACTTAAATACCTTAGTGAGATTGTCCAGTTTATCAATATATCTGACTGTATCCCATTTTAAATCACCTTTAGGTGTAAAATCATCGTCTCTAATCGCAGGATCATCCTGGATGTCAAATAAATTTTCCACATTGTAAAAAGCGATATTTCCGACAAGTTTTTCCTGAGCATGTAAGGTATTAAATGCCAGCAATACTGCGAAAAACGCTGTTATGAAAGTCTTTTTCATTTGATTACGATTTGACAAAAACTATTTTCGGGCTGTAAGACTACAACAATTACACCAAATTACCCTGAATTATTTTCAAAATTAACTATTTCTTAACTCCGGTTTACCTCTAAGGTTTTGATATTCTGTTACTTTTGTGTCCTTTTGTCAAATGAGAAAAGAATTATTTCAATTTTAATAAGCCTTATGATAAGGAAGCTTTACTTACTACTATTTCTGTTGATCCCGGCCATCGGGTACTCACAGACCGGTTCGATTACCGGAACAATTCTTGACAAAGAAACGAATGAGCCGCTGATTGGCGCAACCATTCTTGTCAAGGGATTAAATCTCGGCTCTATTGCCGATCTTGAAGGGAAATTTGTCATCGACAATGTCCCTGCCGGAGATCAGAAAGTTCTGATCACTTTTGTAGGATTCGCAGATATCGAAAAAAATGTCCTGATCACCAGTGGTCAGACTTTCGATCTGGGTGTGAATTTACTTGATTCAGATGCAATAGGTCTGAAAGAGGTGGAAATTTTCAGTTCTGTTGTAGATGACAGAAATACTCCAATCGCTATTTCGGCCATCAGTGCTGAAGAAATTGATCAGCGTTTTTCAGGAGCTGAAATCACCGATGTTGCTGCTACTGTACCTGGCGTTTATTCCATTCAGGGTGCCGGTGGCTATGGTGACAGTGAGGTTTACATTAGAGGATTTGATCAGTCTAATGTTGCATTCCTAGTAAATGGAATCCCGGTTAACGATATGGAGAACGGAAGGATGTTCTGGTCGAATTTTGCCGGATTAAGTGAAGTAACCAGACAAATTCAGGTGCAAAGAGGACTTGGTGCTTCTAAATTAGCCATCAGCTCTATCGGTGGAACTGTAAACATGATTACCAAACCTGCCGACAGAAGCGAAGGAGGAAGAATAGAATTTCAGTCAGGAACAGGATCATGGAATAACAGACTAAGGTTCAGTTACAACAGTGGACAAACTGCAAACGGCTGGGCGGTTAGTTTCCAGGGCTCAAGAACAACTACGAATGGTGGTTTTGTGGGGCTTTCGGCTATTGATGGTACTACGGGTGGTATCAGACCGGGTGCTTTTACGGACGCATGGGCTTACTACCTGGCCATCTCGAAGAAAATCAATGCGCAGCATCAGATCACTTTTTGGGGTTTTGGTGCTCCGGTAAACAGAGGAACCGCGTGGACAGCAGATGAAGCAACCAGAGATGAATTCGCCATAGACAATGTCCAGTTCAACAATGCATTGGGAATTTATCGCGGTGAGCTGATCAATGCCAGACAAAATAAAAGTCACAAACCTACAATGGCACTGAGCCACTACTGGGATTTTGATGCAACTTCAAGCATTTCCACTTCAGTGTATTTGTCACTGGCCAATGTATACAGTACCTCTCCAAGAGATGCTAACTCCTCTCTATTCTTCCCAACCAGAACGCTAGGAGATCCGCAATTCACCTCTGATAACCTGATTAACTGGGATTATCTTGCTGAGCAGAACAGGTCTAATCAGGTGACGGTGAACTTTCCAAATGGTGACAGGAATACTCCTTCGATCACAGGGTTTGCCTCTCAATATTATCTGGAAGCGAGATATAACAATCACAGATGGATCGGTTTGATTTCCAACTTCAGAAAGAAAATCAATAAAGCGAATATCCTCGCAGGTGTAGATTTCAGACACTACAAAGGATTCCACTATGCAGAGGCATTTGACCTTTTTGGTGGTGACTTCATATTGAATCAAAGTGCCTTTGGTGACGATTTAAATAAGCTTGAGCCTAATGGCGTAGTAAGAGAGGGAGAAAGAACCAACTACGATTATGACGGTTTGGTCAATTGGGCGTCTGCCTTTGGACAGATCGAATATGAGTTCAATAAAATGACACTTTTCGGAACTGCAACGGTTTCTAACAGCTGGTATCAGAGAGTTGGAAACTTCTGGAATGGCAGAGACATTCACAACCTTAACTCACTGGGAAGATCCGAGCAAAGAACATTCCTTACTTACACTTTAAAGGCAGGGTTGAGCTACAGACCTAATAACCGACACAATTTCTATGGAAACGGTGGTTATTTCACCAGACCTCCTTTTTTCAGAAATTCATTTGATGACACCAGATACAGCAATCAGTACCTCGATGGTTTAACTGTTGAAAATGTTTCTTCCGCAGAAGTGGGTTATAGCTACAGAACAAGTCTCATAAAAGTAAACTTCAACGCTTACTTCACGTTGTGGCAAAATAGAACACTAGCGTTTGATGTAATCACTCAGGGTGAGGTTGATAATGGCACTAATGTATTGCCTACATCGCTAACTGGTCTCGAATCCACTCATAAGGGTATCGAAATGGACTTTACTTACAATGTAACCCCAGCACTTGAGTTAAGTGGGTTTCTATCTCTAGGAGATTGGTACTGGTCTAAAGATGTTGATAAGGAATTTATAGAGTTATCAAACTCCGACCCTGATACTACCACGGTTAATGTTCCTATCAATGGTTTGCCAGTTGGAACAACTGCTCAAACTACCGCTGGTTTTGGATTCCATTACAGAGGAATCAGAAATATGTACTTAGGTGCCAGGTGGCAATATTCTGATAGAATAGCAATCAGGTTCAGTCCCGACGATTTGCTCGCAGGTTTCATAACCAGAGAAGTAATTCAGGATGGTTTCGATGATTTTTTTACCGTTGATTTATATGCAGGAAGATACTTCGACTTCAGTGACAATATTAGAGGCAGGTTAAATGTGGGCGTTCGGAACCTATTTAATGCAGAATATGTCCGATGGGCCAGCTATTTCTTCAATCAGGCACAGCTAGGATTCGGATTCCCAAGAACATATACAATTGGTTTAAACATTGAATTCTAAGCCATGAAAAAGATTTTATTTTTAGCTTTATTCTTATCCCTGATTTTCGGATGTCAGGAAGATGATACCTTCGACAAACCCACAATTTCTTTTTACCCGGAAATTGCCGGTTCTATCGAAGAAGGTGGTAGCAGTGTTCAAGTTATCGCCCTTGAGTTTTCTCAGCCTTTACCGTTTGATGCAAACGTAGGTTTCAAAATTATTAATGGAGATTTTCTTGAAATCAATGGCGAAAGCGGACAATCTACTTTTGATTTTAATTTGACTACTGGCACAACTGATTTCAGTTTCACTGTAAGAGCAGAAGATGATGTACTTGCCGGAGACTATGAAGCGAAAATCGAAATAGCGAATATTTCCAGAGCTATCGAAACCGCTGGCGTGAGTACTTACAGCCTTACCGTTCTTGACAATGACAAGGTGACGATTTTTGAGGACAATTTCGAGGCGAACAACCTAAATAAATGGACTACATTCGATGCGGCAGGTTCCAACAACTGGGAAATCAGAAGTTTCGCTGATAATTTCTATGCAGTCGTATCAAACTTTCAAAGTAGTGCTCCTGCTGATGATTGGCTGATTTCACCGGAATTTGATTTTGATGCGATTCAGCAGGAATTATTGACTTTCGAAACTCAAACTGCCTTTAACGACGGCAATGAACTTGAAGTAGTTGTCATTACCGATTACACAGGCGGCGACCCTTCAAACGCAACGATCACTGAGCTTTCCGTAGCACTTGATCCTCACAGAGGTAGTGGATTCGGAAACTTCACACCTTCCGGTTCGATTGATATTAGCGGAGTGACTGGCAAAGGACATATTGCCTTCCACTTTGAAGCAATCGACGAGAGCGACGGAACACAGTGGCAGGTAGATAATGTGGAATTCTCAGGAATTGATCCTACCGGAGGCGGTTCCGGTGGAGGCGGAGGTGGTTCCGGCGGAGGGGGCGGAGGCTCTTCCAATGCCATCGACATCTCTGCAGCAAGAAGTATGATGGGATCTACTGTAACCATCAGCGGAATTGTGACAACTCCTGATTATGGATTTAACAATGGTCAGTTTTTTGTGCAGGATGCCACAGGCGGTATCAACATTTTCTGGGGTGGTAACTTTGGTGTAGCCGGACTTGGTGATGAAGTGGAAATTGAAGGTCAAATTGGTGAGTTTAGTGGTCAAATCCAGCTTTCTCCCAACACAGTAACGGTACTTAGTTCTAACAACTCACTTCCCGACGCTGCTGCTGTAGAAGGATCGGACTTAGGTCCAAACAGCGATTTACAAAGCCAGAGAGTAGTCATTGACAATGTTACATTGACTAATCCATCCGAGTGGCCTACAGCACCTATTGATGCGGGAAGTGGACTTAACGTAAGCGCTTCTGCTGATGGTGTTAATTTCATTATCAGAATTGACAGAGGTGAATCTTTTTATGATGGCAGCACTGCTCCTGATGGTGCTTTCACACTTACAGGTGTTCTAGCCAGATTTAATGATGATGTCCAGATACTGCCTTTCGTTGACGGTGACGTTGGTCCCGGTGACGGTAGCGGCGGTGGTGGCGGTGGCGGAGGAGGTGGTGGTTCCCCCGACCCAATCGACATCAGCAGCGCCAGAGGAATGATGGGTTCTTCAGTGACGATCAAAGGTATCGTGACAACTCCGGATTATGGATTTAACAACGGTCAGTATTTCATTCAGGATGCGACAGGCGGTATTAATATCTTCCACGGTGGAAACTTCGGTTTGGTAAGTCCGGGTGATGATGTGGAAATCACCGGAACTATCGGAGAATTTGGTAGCCAGATACAAATAGCACCTAGTAGTGTGACGGTGTTAAGTTCCGGTAACAGCTTACCGACAGCCGCTTCTATCGACGGTGCGGATATTAGTGTGACCAGCGACCTGCAGAGCAGAAGAGTTGTGATTGACAATGTATCATTGGTAGACCCTTCCGAATGGCCTACCAGTGCGATAGACGCAGGAAGTGGACTAAATGTAATGGCAACTGCCGACGGGGTTACCTTCATTATCAGAATAGACAGAGGGGAATCATTTTTTGACGGTTCATCAACACCTCCCGCTACCTTCACTTTAACAGGTGTGCTTGGCAGGTTCGATGAAGACGCTCAGATTTTACCATTTTTCGAAAGTGATGTTCAATAACGTTTGCAGAAATTTAGATAGACCTAACAATGAAAATAAATAAGATCCAAAACCGTGCTTTGAGTTTGCTATTCATAGCTGTACTCTCTGTGATGACGGTTTTAGCATCATGTAACGATGATGAGGAAGTTTCTGTGGACCAGGTTTCACTTACCTTCCCTGCAGACAGCGTTACTTTTGATGAAAATGGTGGTGAATCAAAAACTGCTATTGTACTATCCGAGGCTGCAAAAGGTCTGGGAAGTGTTACAATTCAGCTTTCTGGAGCAACTTACGGCACAGACTACACGACAATTCCTGATGGTTCATCCGGTAGTGTGACGATCGAGGTGGAGGAAGGTACACTTTTCAGATCCTTCTCACTGATCCCAGCAGATAACAATGAATTAGACGGGGACAAATTTGTCACTTTAACAATGGCAGAACCTACTGGCTCGGTAGAACTGGGAAATCAGACAACAATCGTTTTGACAATTGATGATGATGAAAGACCAGCGCCGATTGATTTCGCACTGAATGATCAGATGGTTGCCGAAAATGCCGGAACAGTAGATATTGTTGTTAATTTAGAGTTTGCTGCACTTGCAGCCGGCTCTTTCGATGTGGCAGTTGAAGGATCAAACTATGGAGGTGATTATACTACTGCTCCCAGCGGAGAGAGTGGCAGCTTCACAGTCAATGTTGAAAGAGGCGCTACTTCTGCTTCTTTCGGTATCAACACCATAGACAATGAAGTTGTAGATGGTAATGACAGAAAAGTGACATTTACTATCAGCAATGCCACAAATGGTCTGGAGCTAGGGGATAACCTTACTCACGAAGTAACTATCGCTGATGATGAAAGTCCTGTCCTCATAAATTTCAAAGAGACGGCACAGGCTATTTCAGAGAATAACACTGCATTGACAGTTGATATTGAATTTGCAATGGAAGCTGAAGCGCCGGGAAGTTTTGACATTACTCTCTCTGGTGGTGCTTATGGCACTGACTATTCAACTGATCCTGATGGGATGACCGGTACAATATCAGTTGCTGTTGCTAAAGGCGATCTGGCAAAATCTATTACGCTCACATCTATTGATAATTTTCAGATCACAGATCAGAATCCAGCTGTTACTTTAATGTTGGGAAATGCCAGCGGTGGTGTAGAACTGGGGACAAAAACCTCTCTGGAAGTAACACTGGAAGATGATGAAATGCCAGTGACTGCCACTTTCGCGGAATCGGAAATCTCCATCAGAGAAGACGGGGGCGAAAGAGAAATCATTATCATACTCAGTGAACCTGCTCAGGCTGATGCTACCATCGAAGTTGCTATCGGTTCAAATGGCGTATACGGAACAGATTATACTACAACACCAGATGGTTCAACAGGCATAGCAACCGTAAATATTGCAAGAGGAGATACTCAAGGGTCATTTACTTATCTGCCAACAGACAACAGCGAAGTAAATACAACCATTGTCTCTACTTCTTTAACACTTCAAAACCCATCTGCAGCTTTGACTTTGGGTGATGACGTATTGCAGATCATCAGATTGATTGACGAAGAAATACCTGTAGTAATCAGTTTCGATGAATCCTCCGCTTCAGTTGTAGAAAATGGTGATGCCGTTACGGTTGAGCTTAGCATTCAATCTGAAACGCTGATACCGGGAACTATTCAAATTGATCTGACAGGTCAGGATGCAGCATATGGTACAGAATATACAACTTCTCCCGACGGGTCCTCCGGAAATCTGACGCTTGAAGTCCCTGCAGGGTCAACGAGCGCTTCATTTACGGTGACTCCTGTTAACAATGACATTGCTGCCGGAACAAGAAGTGTCACCTTTACATTGGGCGCTACTACTGGAAGCCTTACTTTAGGTTCAGGGAACCGTACTTATGAACTTGTTATTACTGATAAAGACAGAGCGATCACCGACATATCTACAGTAAGAGCACTATTCAACGGTACAGATGAAGTGGTCATTGCTGATGAAACAGTTATCAGAGGAGTGGTAATTTCCGATGCTGGAGCCAATGCGGATCAAACCATCATTGTACAGGATGCAACAGCTGGAATTATCGTCAACTTCACAGAAGCGCATAGTTTTGAAAGAGGAACCGAAGTTGAAATCGACCTTGCCGGCTCAGTACTGACGAGCATTAACTCGCTTGTCCAGATAGCCAGAGATTTACCATTGACGAGTGCTCTTGCCACAAACACAAATCAGTTACCAACACCGACTGTTGTTTCAATCACAGATGCATTGAGTGGTAGCTTTGAATCTCAGTTAGTTTCGGTAGAAAATGTATTCTTCATTGAAGCTGACGGTACTGCTACTTTGAGTGGTGATAACACACTTTCAGATGGTACGGATCAGTTAACAAACACAGTTTCAACGACTTCATTCCAGAATGATGTGATTCCTCTTGGTACAGGTACGATTACCGGTATCCTGTCAAATTTCAATGGGACTGTCAATATTCTGCCTCAGATCGCTGCAGATATTTTTGACAATAACCCTACAGTAGCTTTAACGGTTACAGGAACTATCAACGATTTTGGCTCCATAGACACAGATGCAGCTTCAACTCCTCAAACCATTACGGTAGAAGGAACAGGATTACTGGATGACATTACCATCGATGCTCCCGCTAATTTCGAAGTGTCATTGAGTGAAGCCAGTGGTTATGTAAATGACCTGATCCTTGATCAATCAACGACAGGTGTTACTACAGTATACGTTCGATTTGCACCAACATCAGCGGTTGAAGGAGTTAAAAGCGGCAACCTGACTATTTCCACTCTGCAGGCTACTTCTACCAATATTGAAGTATCCGGAACTGAGACTTCTGCAGGTCCTGCTAACTTACTACTAGTTGAAAACTTTGATTACGGAACCACGGAAGGCCCGTTTGTGAATGACGGGGCAGGAATTGGAACTGACAACTGGGAAGCGCACAGTGGAAATGGGAACAATCCGCATAACTACGTGAATAGCAGCTTATCTTTAACTGGTTACCCTTCTTCAGGAGTTGGCGGATCTCTTAGTACATCTACAACCGAAGATATCAATATCAACTTTGCAGATGTAACAAGTGGAAAAGTGTATGCTTCCGCATTGGTAAGTGTTAGTCCGGATGCGACAACCAGTAACAACGGAGAATACTTCTTACATTTCAAAGTAAGTGGCGAATTTACCTTCTACGGAAGGGTTACCATCAAAGATGATGGGGCTGGAAACTTGTTATTCGGGGTGAGGGAAAATTCCGGTACCAGATCTTTTTCGTCAACAAATTATGCCTATGATACAGTTTATATGGTGGTGTTAGTATATGACTTCAGTACAGGTGCCGCGCAACTTCATGTACTTGATAATGTGCCAGCTACCGAGCCTGTGCCTGTAGCTGTATCAGACGATGACGCATTCAACGGTGACGCTACTTTACTAAACGAGCTAGCTATTAGAGGTGACAGTGATAACCCGGCGATTGCCATTGACGGTATCAGAGTTGGCCTTGACTGGGATAGTATCATCGGAAACTGATAGAGAATTCCGAAACATAAAAAAAGGATTTGATCTCATCGGTCAAATCCTTTTTTCATTTAAAAGCTTTTAGAGTCTATTCTATCAATTTTGTATTGACCACTACCTCTCCATGTAATGTTCTGTGAACAGGACATCTGTCTGCGATTTCAAGTAATCTTTTTCTCTGCTCATCACTCAAATCCCCCTCCAGCTCAATTTCTCTGTCAAAATGATCAATTTTGGATTTATCATTTTCACAATCCTCACAATCTGCTTTGTGCCGTTTATTATGAGTTAGATGAACTCGTACTTCCTGTAAATCCCACTTTTTATGATCAGCATACATTCTCAAGGTCATACTGGTACAGGCTCCTAAGGCCGCAGTAAGATAATCGTAAGGACTCGGTCCTAAATCCTTGCCGCCCACTTCCTTTGGTTCATCAGCAATCATACTGTGGCTACCAGCCATAATTTCCGTAGTGTAACTGGTTCCGGGGGTTACAACGACCACATCACCTTCTGTTGATATATTCTCTTTTTCTTCCACCTCGATATATCTGAATACCCAGGAAGAAATAACTTCTCCCACATATAAGGAATCTTCTTTTCGGGTCATTAAATGATCAGCTCCATCCAGTGAAATAAAGCTTTTAGGGTGTTTGGCTGCTGTGTAAATCTGTGCCGCATTATCAATTCCTACTGTCGCATCCTGCGGCGAATGCAGAATCAACAATGCCTTATCAAGTTTGCTGATTTTATCATAACCACTTGTTTCTTCCAGGTCATCAATAAATTGTTTTTTGATCTTAAATGGTCTTCCGCCAATATCTACTGTCGCCTCTCCCTTTACTTCAATTTCTTCGATACGAGTAGACAACAAATGCTTTACATGCGGAGGATCCGCCGGTGCACCAATCGTTACTACCGCCTTTAACTTTGATAGCTGACCTGCGGTGTGTAACACAGCTGCGCCTCCCAGTGAATGACCGATAAAAATCTGCGGGGCCTCATAATGAGCTTCGAGATATTCATAGGCAGAGATCAAATCGGAAATATTAGAAGAAAAATTAGAATCGGAAAATTCACCTTCGCTCTGTCCCAATCCTGTAAAATCGAATCTCAGGACGGCAATACCTTTATGGGTGAGTGCATCACTGATATGTCCTACAGCATTCAGGTTTTTAGAACAAGTAAAACAATGGGCAAAAACAGCATAACTTATTGGTTTGCCAATTTTTGGTAATTCCAACCGTGCGGAAAGTTGGTGGCCTTCCTTATTTGGAAACTTAATTCTCACACTATTCATAATTTCATCTCGTTAATAAAATTGATTAATTCCGGGAATTAATTTAAAAATACTTGGACATCAGAAGCTTTTTGCTTTTAATTATGTCTTTATTTCAAGTAGATACGTTGATATTGAATTAATGATAAAAAAAATCCTTTTAATATGCGCATTTTTTCTGTCTTTGTCGCTTACGGCACAAAGTCAGTTGATTGTATACGATGTAGTCAAAGGATCGAAAAAGATAGGAAATGTAACATTGGAGATTTCCAATGAAAATGAACAGGTAAAATACCACATCACCAGTCTGGTAAAATTTAAAATCCTTTTCAGTTTTGCCATCAAATACCAGATGGAAGAAAAATTCTATGACGGTAAGCTTACCTGGGGAAAGGCTCACAACACTCTCAATGGCAGAATGCAGAAAGAATCGGAAATCTACCTCAATGATCATGGCAACTACATCGTCAAAATTGATGATGTGGCTTCTACCACCAATGAAAAAGAAATTACCTACAGCATTTCCAAGCTATATACTGATGAACCGGTCGGTAAAACCGCTGTTTTCTCCCAGTCATTTGGCAGGTATTTGCCACTGACGAAAACGGGCGATCACACCTATGAACTGGAGTCTCCGGATGGAACAAATTACTACACCTACGAAAATGGCATTTGCAAAGAGGTGAAAGTTTCCAGAGATTTTGCTACATTCTATTTCAGAATACAACCTGATAGCATGACCAGGGTTCTTGAAACAAAATAGTTTTTTTTCGTATATAATAATAGACAATATCACGTTTAGTTGTTTATTGAGTGATTTTCGATGTTTTAACGGTCAAATTTTGTTAGCTGATATGAATTAGATATAAAAATTAACCAATCCTTTGATTCAAAATCTGCATAATAAATGTTTCGTGATAACCTTTAACAAAGGCTTCTAATAGATTTTTGGCAAATAAGACGACCGATTTAAATTTTTAGACGGTTTTATGGCTTAGCAATTCATTGACACGATATCATGAATGATGACCTCAAAATAGATATCCGATCATGAATTCATGCGTTTCCATATCAACAAGAATGCCTTCTTATCAAAATATAATATATGAGAAAACAATTCAAATTTCTGTTCATTTCGATTGTCAGCATTGCAGGTTTCGCCTTTGTCCTGTTCATGATCAACCAGATCAATGGTATCTACGGACTCGCTTCCGGTGTTAGCCCACTGTTTGGTCAGGTAGTTTTATGGGCATTGATCCTGCTAACGGCAGTTGTTGTGTCATTACCAGTCATTATTTATTTCAGATTACCTAAAGCACTTGATCAGGAGGAAGCCAAAAGCGATCTGCCCGCCTATCAGGAAAAGCTTGTCAGGCGATTGAAAAAGAATAAACTACTCATCAAAAACGAGCTGGTGCCAGAATCACCCTCAGATCTGGCAAAAGCCATAGACTTTTTAAACCAGGAAGCTGATAAAGAAATAAAAAGCATCGCAGGCACGATTTTTCTCACAACCGCTATTTCTCAAAACGGAAAGTTAGACGCGTTAACAGTGCTGGCTACTCAATCGAAGATGGTTTGGAGATTGGCACATATTTACTATCAAAGACCTACCTTAAAAGATATGGGCAGGCTATATTCCAATGTCGCGATGGCCACATTTCTCGCCTCCGAAATTGAAGATCTGGATATTTCAGAGCAGTTTCAACCAGTGATTCAGGCGATGATGAGAAACACCGCCAGTAAATCGATCCCGATTGTTGGGTCTACTGCGAATATCATTATGGATAGTTTACTGGAAGGAACTACCAATGCATTTCTATCGCTGAGAGTAGGGATTATTGCTAAAAAGTACTGCGGCAGCATAGAGGCATTCGATAAGCGCAAGGCAAAGAGAAGGGCTTACGTAGAAGCTTCGGAAATGCTGGGAAAAATAGTTATTCAGTCTTCCGGTAAAGTAATCAGTTCAGTGATTCAAGCTACTAAAAATGCTGGGGTTGAAACTTTCAAGTCCGGTGTAGAGACAGTCAAGAACACGGGAGAAAAGGTGAAAAATTCTATTGTCAACACCTCAAAAAGTATTTTTGGCAAAAAAGAAAAGGAAGTGGAAGAGCCAAAAGCTATGGAAGAGCCTAAAGCTCAGGAAGGATAGCAAGCAGTTAGAATCCTGAAATCCTGGCCAGGTACTGATCTGTGTCTTCCATATGCAGGATTTCCAACTCCAAATCTTCTTTATTTACAATTTGCTGCAGTGCGTCCGGGTCTGCATAGACCCAATCGAACCAGTCACCCATATTGCCATTGTACTGATATTTGTAGCGAATCTCACCGTAATATCCAGTCGGTTGTTGGATATCACCATCCTCATACAGATAGCTAATGTCTGAAGAGTCGAGTAAAATTTGTCCTTCGGGATTGAGCAGGGATTTGCAATGTTGTAAAAATGCTGGTATCTGGCTGATTTTCCCTGCAATCCCCAGCCCATTCATCAACAGTAGCAAAGTATCGTACTTACCCACATGTTTGAAAAAATCTTCTTCCAGCACCTGACTGATACCTGAACGGGTCATTACCTCCACACAACCTGGGGAGTTTTCCAGCGCAACCACATCTTTTCCCCACTCCTGCAATACCAAAGCCTGGGCTCCTGCCCCTGCACCAACATCCAGAATTCTACCTTCACATTCAATCAGAGCCAGGTGCTCGATGGTTGTAAAATCCAGCTGGTCTCTGAAAAACACCTCCACAGACATTTCTTCAGGATCGCCGTATGAGTTGTGCAGAATCAAATCCTCTGCCTTGTTGTTCTTGTAAAATTCTAAAATCGCCTGACCGTGGATGTCTTTCATGATATAATTACAAATTTATGACATCAAGGATTGAATTACTTGTATTGCCATGCTAATAATTTATTCAGGTAAAAGATGATGCACAGTCAGACCTTCGTTTTTAAAAGCAAATTATGCCACTAATTCGTGGAATCCATGTAAATTAGAAGTTGATTATGGAACAAATAACACCCCCACAACCTTTCTTCACCAGTGATGCCGTAGTACTTGGCATCCTGATGGTCATTCTTGGCCTCATATTTCACACTTCAAATCTGGATCAGCCAAGATGGAAAAAGTTTTACAGGTACGTTCCTATCGTAGTGTTGGCCTATTTCATCCCATCACTTTTGCATTGGCCACTGGGCCTGATTGCGTCACACTGGTATAGCCCGGAGCTTGCACCATACCTTAAGCAGTTGGGATACAACTTACCAGCAGAAAACATGTTTTTCTCTGAAATAAAACAATGGCTAGAAGATAATGACCTCAAGGAGGGCACAGAACAGTTTGTTCGCAGTTCTAACTTGTATTATGTTGCCTCACGATATTTACTACCTGCCAGTTTAGTATTCCTAACGATCAGTATAGATTTAAAAGCAATCAAAAATCTTGGGCCTAAGGCATTGATCATGTTTGGAACCGCGACTGCAGGAATCATCATCGGTGGGCCCATCGCCTTATTCACAGTACTTAATTTGTTCCCTGATTTAATCCCGGTTGAAGCAGATAAGGTTTGGAGAGGTCTGGCAACAGTTGCAGGCAGCTGGATAGGTGGTAGCGGTAATCAAACTGCTATGAAAGAAGTTTATGAGGTTGACCAGGACTTATTCGGTACCATGCTACTGGTGGACTTAGTGGTGGGACAATTGTGGATGGCTGTACTGCTTTCCGGAATCAATGTGCGAAAGAAAATTGATAATTGGTTAAAATCTGATACTTCAGCGATTGACGCACTGCAGAAAAAGGTGGAGGATTACAGAGCCAGCATTGAAAAAACACCGGCAACAAAAGATTTATTTGTTTTGATGGCAGTAGGATTTGGTGCTGTTGCCTTGTCACATTGGGGATCAGAGATTTTAGTGCCATTGTTTGATAAGAATAAAGAGTGGATCAAAGAGGCCGGGCTCAACTCACTGCTGAGCGGCTTTTTCTGGTTGATTGTAATTGCAACCACCGTAGGTGTTGGATTAAGCTTTACCAAACTTAAAAAACTGGAAGGTGTCGGTGCCTCCAAGTGGGGAAGTGTCTTTATTTTCATTCTGGTGGCAGTCATTGGAATGGAGATGAACCTGGGCAAAATTTACGAAAACTGGGCGCTATTAGCGATCGGCGCTATTTGGATGATAGTACATGTGACAGTGCTCTTCACTGTCGCAAAACTGATCAAAGCGCCGTACTTTTTCATCGCTGTTGGCAGCCAGGCAAATATTGGAGGTGCGGCATCAGCTCCTGTAGTCGCAGCAGCTTTCAATCCTGCGTTAGCACCAGTAGGGGCGCTTTTAGCAGTTCTCGGATATGCATTGGGTACTTACGGCGCAATCGTCTGTGCCGAAATTATGAATTACATTGTCAATGGTGCTGCTTAAAGAATTTCAGCCACAATAACTGGTTTTAAGTTTGTTTCTACAGTTACCAACCCTTCCGCTTCTACTTCAAAGTAAGATTCGGCGGTCAATAATTCATTATCATGATTCTGCGTAAATCCACTGGTTCTGATGTAGGTTGGCTCTTCTATCGGAAAGACTGACACTCCCTGTCCCTGCCTGAGCCATTTTTTATAATTCCCTACCGGATAGATCGAAATTTTCTGAGACTCATTGATGTAAATGAGTTCGGCCCGATATTTAAATCGCTCATATAAATTGATAAAGTCAAACAAAGTGAGCTGATTACTCAGGACATGGAACGTTTTATAATTTTTCTTCAGCAGATATCCAATAATTTGAGCAAATACCAGCAAAGTATCGCCTCCGGTAGTCAGATATTGAATCGGATACTGATACTGCAATTGTTCTTCCCAATAAGGTATTTTCTCCTCCGGAACCACCACCACATCAATTTTGATCCCCAAAGTAAGCAAATCATGTAAAGCACTCTCAATTGCTATTACCGTAGGACTCCATTCCAATAACTGACCGATATCCTCCTGCTGGCTCTCCAGAAAATCTGATATTATCAGAGCAGGTTCCTGCTCATCTCTTACGATGTGATGTGAAGACATTGAATTATGAATTGAGTTTCTTCTTAAAAAAATTATACCCTAATCTCGCCCCTTCAGCAAGGGTTATCACGACAGTTTATTTTGCGGATTTTTAATCGAAAGTACGAGCTAATGAGTAGGTTCAAAATATAACTAGTTTAAAACTACAAAATTCGATCTCTTAAATTTCGAAAAATCAACCAACATAAAACCAAACGTGAAATTGTTTTTCTTTAACCATTAAAGGCTCTTAGTTGTTCCCAGCTCCAGTTAATTTGAGGTGAAACATTCTGATATTTTCCTTTAAGATAATCGACAATCAAAGCAATCAACTCTTTTTTATCGATGGAGGAGGAATGAATAGTTCTGTTCATTGGATTATCAAACCGTTCCTCTTTTGATAATGAACCATTTTCAATTCTCAATATTGGTCCGGTATCAGTAAAATGATCACCTTTCCATTTATTCCCGGAGGTCTCCACCTGATTGAGCTCATTAGCAAGATGCTCAAGTAATATTCTTGGGAATGACTTTCTGATGGTTTGCACCCAGGTCGTATATTTTGATTCGAGTTCGTATCGATTATCAGGGTAGATCGTCAAAACCATATCCATCTGATCGCTCTTCGCAAATAAAGGATAATAATGCATCGGATAAGGTGATTCCAAAACCAACAATCTGATGTTCGGGTAAAAAGTCTGTGTCCCTTGCTCCTTCAAATCTGCCAGTTGAGAACGAACAAGCAAATATTCATCTGATTCGATTACCTCCCGGTTTTGGATATAATTCGCAAACTCATTGAGGAAGTATTCATACTTAGGAACGCAGGCTATATCTTCCTGATTGTTCATTGCAAAGGGAGGGTAGAATAGTTCCTTCTCCTGCTGATTGATGTAGCAAACCAACGAAAGTGCCTGATCGAATATCGGTGAATTGAGATCCAGTTCCCTGAAATCTCCAATCCGCGCCATTTGCGCCAGTAGTGGAAAATTGGCTATCGCCAACTCCGGGTTTTGCAGCGCCCAAACACCTAAAAAGCCATCAATATCGAAGTGATTATTGGTACAACAGTTGTAATTCTTTAAATCTATCTGATCTGACAGTAAGGCATTCAACACAATTTCCGTACTGGTATCGGCCTGCAGGTAAAAAGGAAGCTCAACCCCTCGCCAGTGCGAAAGATTGAGCTTTCCGGGCAGATAGGCATCTACCACAATTACATTTTCTTCTTTTCCTGCCTCCTGAAACGGAATGAATTCCATCAGAATTTTCTTAAAATCTGATTTGCGTCGATAAGAAAAAGTTCCTGGGTGCCTGAGGTAAAAACCCTGGCTCAATGGTACCGCTAAAGTCTACATCGGAAGGAGCGCCAAATGTGTAATAGGTTTCATCAAGGATATTGTTAAACATCAAAGACACATTGATCGAGTTCGATACCTGCCATGCCATTCCTAAATCCAGCGTGTAGAAACCGGGAACTACCAAATCTTCCTGGTTTGAAAACTCCATAAATGCCTCACTCAGGTGATTCACCGTAAAATTGAATCCTACTTTGCTGTTAGGCTTATACTGTAGCGTGTGCGTTCCCTGCCAGGAAGGTGTCAGAATTGGATTAACATCTTCAAAGACATCCGTTCCCACGGATACATTTCTGATATTAGCGTCCATTACGGTAAAATTTCCCGCATATGAAAATTGATCAGTGATCAATGCATTCCATTCCAATTCCAATCCTGCTCTATAGCTATCGGCGATGTTGATTCTTCTTTGCACACCAAAAGCAATGATTTCCCCTGTTGGCGCAATCTCATTGGAGAAATCCATGTAAAACACGTTAGCTGCTAAAAATAATTTCTGTTTGCTCAATCTGTAACCCAACTCAAGGTTATTGACAAATTCAGCCTCAAACTGAGGGTCTCTGACCAGGTTGATAGAATTGCCATTCAACTGAAATCCTCCCAGTAAATCAATTCTGGTAGGTTCTCTTCCGCTTCTGCCCAATGATGCATAAATATTCTGCGACTTATTAACCTGATAGGAAAATCCGAACCTCGGGTTGAAGAA
>JBCBHL010000065.1:0-25154 GCA_038525605.1 Bacteroidota bacterium | reverse complement strand
TTGGCATCAGAGAATTATCTTTAAATGTAAGTTTTTTCATGTGAATTGATATTTAAGATAATTCTCTGATGCCAATACTTGGCCTTGGCACCTGGAAATCAGCGCCTAATGAAGTATATGGGGCAGTAAAAGAAGCAATCAAAATAGGATACAGACATATCGATTGTGCTGCCATCTATGGCAATGAACAGGAAGTAGGAAGGGCCGTGAGTGAGTGTATAGCGGAAGGAATTGTCAGCCGGGAGGATCTTTGGATCACTTCCAAATTGTGGAATAATGCACACGGTGCGGATCACGTAATTCCTGCGTTGAAAAAAACGCTTGCAGACTTACAACTCGATTACCTGGATTTATACCTCATACATTGGCCTGTGCCTGTAAAACATGACCTGATGATGCCCGCTAAGGCAACAGACTTCTACTCTTTTGAAGATATGCCACTGACTGATACCTGGAAAGGAATGGAGGCAGCTTACAATGAAGGTCTCACCAAAAATATTGGAGTTAGTAATTTTGGAATTGAGAAGCTTCAACTGTTACTGGATCAGGCATCAGTGAAACCTTCTGCAAATCAGGTGGAACTTCATCCCTATCTTTCACAGAATGACCTGGTGGACTTTTGTCATGCAAACAACATTTTTGTAACTGCTTATTCACCGTTAGGCTCTTCTGACAGACCGGAAGGAATGAAGCCGGAAAGTGAGCCTGTACTACTCGAAGATCCCACGGTCAATAAAATTGCTGATAGTAAAGGAGTTACACCAGCGCAGGTATTGTTGAGCTGGGTAGCAGGAAGGGGAATATCTGTTATTCCTAAATCAGTAAACCCGGGGCGTTTGAAACAAAACCTGGCAGCCGCAGAAGTATCTCTTTCTGATGAGGAATCAAAGGCTATCGACGCACTGAACAAAAACAGAAGGTATATAGATGGCAGTTTCTGGGTAGTTGAAGGCGGACCTCATACCATTGAAAGTTTATGGGCATAAAATTAAAGAGTTGTACCAGCACAATGAAGACTGGTACAACTCACTCATTTGGAAGCATTTAAAAAAGTATACCAAACTAAATCCACTGAACAATTCACAATCTCAGCAGCACACTTTTTAAGGGGCTTCCTTACTCAAAGAAGTTACCAGCATCCGTCATCCCAGGTCGTCTTATGATCCTGGCATTGTCCTGGTTCTATTGATTCCGGACCGCACCAGATACTACCGCCTTTGACGGTTTTCTCCTCCTGCTTTCCGAATGAAACAACGAAGCTTTTAACTTTCATCCCTGCTAATGTTATCTTTTGTTTTTTCATAACTTTTGCATTTAGGTTAACAAGGACAAATCATAGAAGGACAAAGTCTCGGCACAACTGTTTCCCTACAATCCAATAACAGCGTACAAAAATCACTGTCAACTCCCCCCTTTACGGTGTTCACATTGTTCTGATCCAGGCCTGTTACAAAACTCTTGACCTGCAGATTTTTTAATGATAGTTTTTTACTTTTCATTTTAGTAATAGTTTTAAAAATCACCTACTCTATTTAATTGGTCTAAGCACCTGGCTTTTCGGTATCCGCCATACAGATTACTAAATTGAAGGATATTCCCACCAAAATCATCAGGGCAAATTGGCATTTCTATATATCACATAAAACGACAGTCCAGTAACGGTATACAGTTATAAATCAGCAGCTTATGAACAGAAAAATCAAAAAAAACAGCCGTACCACACAAGATACGACTGTTCAGTTTATAGTAGAATTTATTCTTAAATCTGCTCAGGATTGTCACATAATAATCGGGCAGGTTCTATTAGGTGTTGTGCTTAAATCATAGCAAATACCTTCTCCCTCAAATGTCTCAGGACCGCCATCTGTAGGACAACCCGGATGCACCCCGCCTGCAACATTTCCGAGGTTGGACCTGGAAAGTTCTGTTGTAATGAAACTTTTAATTGAGATACTTTTTAGTTTTTTCCGTCTGTTCATATTCTGATCTGTTTTATAGTTAAAAAAATTTGCTTAATCTGAAAACCGTCTATTCATGATCTATGAATCAATAGATAGCAACAGGTATGGTTGGATTAACTAAATAATTGTCGATCATTTAGAATATTCATTGAATAACGATACTGTATTTTTACGGCTTATGATATTTCATCAACTATCACCCCGAAAATCAGCAGTTGTATTCATTTATTACCTATTACAATTTAGCCATTAAGTGTAGGATTGTAAATACCCATTTAGCATGAAATATAGCCTCACGGTTTACAGTGAGGAATCACTCGATAATGCCACTTTTGAGAGCATAGCGAATGAGGCCGGCCATGTTTTTCACATTCGCCTTTCTAAAAATATTTTTTCTGTGTGTTTCCGCGGTATTTAAGCTAATGAATAACTTTTCAGCAATCTGAGCAGAGGTGTGTTCCGTAGCAATGAGCCGGATCACCTCAATTTCCCTTTTTGTTAATTTAGATCCCAGCAACTTTTTATTTTTATCAAATTGTCCGGACATGCTCTTCATGACAGTGTCCTTTACCCGATCACTGTAAAACGTTTCCCCTCCCCCGATAGTCCTCACAGCAGCAATCAGCTCTTGTTTTCCCGCATTTTTAGGGAGATATCCATAGATGCCCTGTCTTAACATTTCTGTGATATGATAGATATCTTCATACATCGATACGATCAGCGTTTTTGTATCAGGAGATACCTCTTTCACCATTTTACATAATTTTTTACCATCAATTTCCGGCATAGCGATATCAGATACCAACAGGTCTACTTCCTGATTTTTAATAAAATCCAAAGCCTCGCGACCATTTTCAAAAGCACCAACAACATTTACTTCCGGCAGGTCTTTCAGAATCGTCATCACACCATCCAGAAACATCTGGTGATCATCTACAATTAGTACATTCAAGCAATCTCTCATATTAGTTTGTCTTTGTGAGGTATATCTATATTCACCACAGTCCCCTGATTGGGAAAGGAGCTGATTTCAAAAGTGCCTTTTAGGAGTTTTACACGGGAACTGATATTGACCAACCCAACGCCTTCAAAGTCCCGGGATTTTTCAAAGCCCACTCCATTGTCTTCTGCCAGCAGATTGATATACCCCGTGTGAATTAGCAGTTGGATCGTTACTTCAGTTGCCTGTGAATGCTTACAAATATTAGTCATCAATTCCTGAAGGATGCGATACAGGTCTGTTTTCAATTCTTCACCGAGGGAATTGATTTCCTCAGGAGGGTAACTGTTGTAAGTAATATGTATATCAGTTTTAGATTCAATATCAATGAGATAAGCTTGAATGATCTCCGTAAAAGGATGATCTCTGATCGCAGGAGGAGTAAGATTACGGGAAATCGTGCGAACTTCTGTATAAACAGCATCCAGCATCTTTTCCAGTTGATTTGCCTCAGTTTCAGGAAGTGTGAAATTTGCGATTTGCAGTTTAATACCACCCAACGCACCTCCAATTCCGTCATGTAACTCACGTGCCACCCGTTCGCGCTCATTTTCTTCTCCTTCAAGACGGGATTCCACTGACTTAATTTCCTGATCTCTTCTGATGTTAATGATTTTCTGATGATGGATCTCATCTTTCATCTGATGTAGCAGCTTGATAGACTTTTGTTTGGAAAGCAGATAGAAGACCCAAAAACCACAGATGGCGGCAAAAATCAAAAATGCAAAAATCACAATTGTCAACCACCATTTTCTATTGTCACGCTCTTTGATCAGTTGCGCTTGTTTTAGCTTAAAATTGGCAATCTCCTTTTCACTTCTTTCCTGCTCAAAACGCTGCTGGGAAATCACAGTCCTGACAAGACTTTTATCGAACAATTGATTCTTATTGGCAATGTACTTTCGCGCATATTCACTCGATTTTTGAAATTGCCCGATTTCTGCATGCAACTCAAACAGCACCTGATTTATCTGAGCTTCTAAATTCAATGTACCTTTTTCATAGCACATTTGAGGGCTTTCATGAAATTGGCTTCTGCGGCCTGATACCGATTTTCTTTCAAATCTACTTTTCCAATGAGGAGAAATACTTCAGCCTTCAGGATATCACTTTTCACAGAATCCATTAGCTGTGTATGATCGTCGACAATGCCTCTTGCCATCTGAAAGTTTTCTGTGAGAAAATATAACCTGGCCTTTTCCTTCACACATTCCAGAATGGCAACCGGGTCATTTAATCTACGGGCATAGTTCAAAGCGTCGTTCAGGTTAATTTCAGCTTCCTGGTAGCCACCGAGCATAGCATGTGTTTTACCGGCTAGTCGCAAGCTGGTACAAAGCCTGCGAAAGTCATTCCGTATTTTATTGATTGCAATTGATTCCTGATAGTAGTTAAGCGCTCTGTCAAAATCGAGTAGTTCAAAAAGCACATCACCCATATTATTCAACAAGGCACCAAGCCCTTCTTTGTTAGTGATAGAGTCGCGGTAGATGTCCTGCGCCTGATGATAATAGTTTAGCGCTTTGGAATAATTTCCTTTTTCAAAATGAACCAGGCCAATATTTGTTTTTGCCTTTGCGAGATTGCTCATACTACCAATTCTCTGATAGACCTTTTCAGTAGACTCGTAATTTTTAAGAGCGGCATCAAACAAAGCCCTTCTGTAATATAGGCTCCCAATATTCTGATAAGCATATGCTTCGAACGCATCCAACCCATTTTCATGTGCAATCATAATTTGTTTGTTGAAATAATAAAGAGCTGAATCAGTATTATTCTGATAGGAATGATATAGTCCCAGAATGTTATGACTGAAGGCGAGTTGTCTCATATTGTTAAGCTTACTGGAAAGATTAAATCCCCGGATCGCCATCTCATATGAGTCTTCAGGATTACTATTTCTGATTTTCCAGGCAATGAGATTGTACAAAGCAGGTTTTTCTGCTGGTGTTGCATTTTGCAGAGCAACTGTCAGGCTATCAATCTGACTGGCAAAATCAGCTTTCACTGACAATTGAGTGACAATTGACAATAAAATGAATAAGAATACTTTTGATAAAGTATCTAAGCGCATTAGCGTGAGTTTTGATTTTTTTGACCTTCTGATACTTCACTGAATGAATATTCCGGGAAATACCAGGCTATTAACACCAATAGATTAAAAATTATCCCTGCAAGAACCCTTATCTAACAAAATAAAAATTGGGAAAAATACAGTTCATCTATTTATCCTATCGGCTTAAAGCATTACTTCTAAATACGAGTATACTGTCCAAATGGATATCATTGCAGCTAATTTTTCATTTTCAATTAGCTGATGAATAATCAGGAATGGTTTAGGTCGCAAAGTTTTTTCGAAAGACTTAAAAAAAAGTAGCGCCAGCTATTTCAATTATAAAATTTCTTCCTACATTTGCACTCCCAATCGCACAAAAGGGTGTGAAAATGTTCGGGGTGTAGCGCAGTCCGGTTAGCGTACCTGGTTTGGGACCAGGGGGTCGCAGGTTCGAATCCTGCCTCCCCGACAGAAAAAACCCTCTCTATTCATTTAGAGAGGGTTTTTTATTGATTCATGTGTCGAAACCATGTGTCGAAAACTAAAATTATTCCCAAAAATCATAGCCTTCCATGTTCTGGGCTATTTTTAGCTGATTAATGTAGTGATTGTACGTTGTGGCGGGCCTGGAGTGCAATCCGATCATCTTTGTGAACTCTTCACCGAATTTATCTGTCATGGCCGTAGCATAGGTATTTCTAAGGCAGTACCTGGTTACCTTACTATCAGGGTCCACCTGTTTCATGTAGTGAGTAAACGCCTTACCCAGATGATTCTGCACCAGCTTACGGTTACTTTCATTAGGAGCAATCAGATAACTATCGTCTAACAACCTATATTTTTTCCGCTGATCTTCAATAAACTGCTTTAACTCCCAGGACAAGGGAATGACTCTTTTATGAGAAGTGGATTTTGTAACCCTGTTTACTTTGTGATTAGTGTTCTCGATGTAGAATACCAGTAAATCTGAAAGTTTCCTTTCAGCTACTTCCTCCGGACGGTCGCCGGAAAGCAAAGAATAAATCCACCCCTCAACCAGCCAATCTTTATACATTTGTTTGCGTCCCATCCGGCCTCCTCCTTTATTTTCGGTCAACCACCCATTATCGGGCGTACAGACTGCAATCACCTTATCAAACTCATCTTTAGTGATAATATCCTTCCTTTTATTCTCCGCCTTTCTCTGAACGTCTGTAAATGGATTGTATAACTGATATCCTTTTGTTCCAAGGTACTTATAAAAGGCTCGCATGGTATCTACGAAATTATTATAGGTAGCTGCCGAATAATCCTCCAGATACTCATGAAACAGCCCCATGTGGTGATCGTTGACAGCATGGATAGGAAGAAAACCCGGGTCAATTTTATTTTGCTTCAGGCATTCATTAAAATGCTTCATTGCGTTGACAATACCCTGTTTAGTCTTATGTCCTTTGTTTTTAGTTTTATGTGCCGGTAGTTTTTTACCGAATTCATCCATATCATCTTCCCACTGAAGATACATATTTTGGCAACCACGAAGATTTTGAGGATATCTAAAAGATTTGGGTTTTTGTGCAGCAAACGAATGATTATCGATTAAATCAATGTGCAGCTTCTTAATTTCGTTGTAGTCTCTTTTATCCGCGGGCCAGGATTTAAGCGGAATCATTCTTCCCCTGGCAGGATCGTAAATTTTAGATTGAAATCGATGGTTTTCTCCGTGTTTGCAAGAGCTGAGGGACTTTCCGGTTAATTTACATTTATCTGATACGTTTGTATTACACTTACTACAAACGATGTATGTTCCTTTAATCCTGTCTTTTTTCGGTATGTTGAGGGGCTTCATTAAACATTGTAATCCGAATCTGACTCAAAGTCTGGCAGTCCATTTTTTTCAGATTCTTGCTCTTCTACTTTTTGCAAAATTTCCTGTTTGCTGTAAAATAGCTTTGATTTAGTATCAAATCCAAGCTCTCGAAGGCGTTTTAAAGATTCTGCTTTGGATTGCTTGCCTAATAGCACCCAAAGCGTGAAATCAGATGTTTTAAATACTTCCTGTTCCATAATCAATCAAGTATTGCAAACGCCTTCACATTCTGTAAATAGCTCATATTGTTGCTTCGTAAAATCTACCTCACGAAGCGGTTTGCATTCGCTATGTAAATAGATTGGATTGTTTACACCCTTTTTCGAAGAGTCCCGGATAGCTTCATCTAACAAAGCAACCTTTTCAAACTCATCTGGGTGGTTTAGCTTCAAATCTTGCCACTCCGAATTTCTTTGATATGGGCAGAAAGTGCATGATGACTTTGGTGGGATCGGTAAGCCTAAACTCTTGATAAACTTATTGCAATCTGATCGATACCAGCCATAACAATAATCATATTCCTGATTTGACAGATAGACAGAATTAGGTTTAGCGAAATTTCGAGTCTCCAAATTCAGAAAAGGGTACAGGTTAATCAGCCTGTTATTGTCTGGCATCCTGATCCTGGACTTTTCTTCCATTGTAATGCCTATGGCTATTTTAGTTTCTTTTGGCACCCACTGTTTAGGCTTAAGTTTAAAAATCTCATGCCTGACATATTTGTAGAAAGAATCTAGCTTATATTCAGCGGTGCATTGCCTTCTCAAGATGCCTTTTTCTCCGTTTTGATCCAGTGTAAAAGCTGGGATTGATGCAAAGCGGTTTCCAGTGGAATTAGTGCCGGCAATCAAATCATCATATAGATTCTTTTCGTAAACAATGTGCAGCGGGACACCATTGTTTTTGATTTCCCATTCTTTTAATCGTTCCAAATACTGATATGTCTCTTTCTTCTCGCTCCCAGGGTCTACAAATATGGAATGATCAAATCGGGGTATGTGTCCCAGGCTTGAAAGCAAGTACATAGCAATAGACTGCTGTCCCATGCCATTTGATTGAATTGTTAGCGGTCTCATGATTTTAATCTTTCTGCATGTTTCATTGTTCAGTGTAACTTTTGCAAGCCTTATCAACCAATTTTAGAATTTGCCGGAATGCTCCATTAGATTCATTGTATAAAGTGGTTTTTCCTCCAATCTGAACCGTGACGGTACTGTTGTAGGTTTTAACCTTGATTGATGCCACGGCAGCATCGATCATTTCACCATTTATGATATTTGCGTAAACGAAATCAATACCATATTCCATCAATTTTAAAGCGATCTTATTCATCTTACCAAAATTTAAATAAGCTGACAATCGAGGCTAGTTGTGACAGGATTGTCAGGTTTGATTTTTTATCTGAATTCACATTGATCGTTATCTGTACATCAATGTTGTTTACTTCTTTTTTTGTCTTCATATCGATCTTCTTTTTTGCTTTCGAAGATCGATATGAAAATCGGGTTTTACCTAACTTGGAAAACTTAGGTTTTCTTAAGATTCCCTGGACTCCTCAGCCTTTCGAACACGCTCTAACATAGGTTCACCCAATTCAAGATTCTGCTCTAAATCCTGAATCCAAGATTCTATTAATAAGCGTGTATCATCCGGCCTGCCAATTGCTACATGCCTCAGAATATCAATCAAGTGAAAAAGCGATGGATATTTCAACACTAAATAACCAGTGTCTCTGAATTCTTCGTGGGTCATCGGAATAGGATAAATTTCACCTGGTCTGATTTTCTTTCTGTTACTCATACTCTTATAATTAGTTAAACAATTACATAATAAACTTTGCGCCCGTCCTTCTTTATGATGATTGGGGGCATTTCAGAGCGTACATCCTGATTGATGTACTTCTCTGTCGTACTCTTGGTAATCTTATAGGCGTTGCTTACCTTCTCGATTAAATCGGCTTTCGAAATCTCCTTTCTTTTGCCAAATGCTTTTTTGTAGTCAATCCGCACTTTGCGACTTCTGGTCAATCCCAGCTCAAAGCGAATCTTTTCGATTTCCGTGTAAACCTTCAGAGACGTGAACCTGTAGTAGTTCATCAGCCGTCCGGTAGCTTCTACTGTGTCCCGGGTAACGTATTGCAATGAACCCTCACCAGTTGCCCATTTTAGCACCTGCATGATTAAACAGCATCTAAGCATGTTCATTTCCAGCCGTGAAATAATGGAATCAATATCAGCCTTCACGCTTTCCTCAAATCGGCAGTTGTTTGCAAACTCCCTGTTGTCGTTTACCCACTCTTCATAGGCGAATACTGCCGGCTCATCAAACTTTATGGTCCCAGGATCTGGGATCGTGCAGGCATGATCGAGGTAATTGACTTTTATCTCGAAAATCTTCTCAACTGTTTTTTGCCACTGCTCTGCGTAAACAGCGATATTATTGTCTTTTGACAGGATTTTTTCAGCGTCCATCCGCTGTAGTTTCTTGTAAGGTGGATAGCTAAATAGCATCCTGTAGATGAAACCAGAGGCCATCCGGTTATTTTTGGCTAACTCTCCCAATCTACCTGGCTGTGTACCTCCGTAAACAGGCACAAAGGGCTTTATGACGTTACTTGAAACGCTGTTAGAGCGTGACGGCCTGATATCTTCACCGTCGTATATTTCGATATAACTGGATTCTTCATCGGATGAACCTTTGGCATATTTACCAAATGAATTGTACCAGCCTGCCAACTCTTCACGCATGATATACACTCCCCTGGGATTGTCCTTGCAACTGTGGCGGATAGACTCGATTGTAACATCAGTGGTAAGGTATTTTTTAGGAACGATTTTCTTTTTCTGTTCGTCCTCCAGTTGCTTTTTATACAATTGCTTTTGCTCTGCATTCTCGCAATTTGAAATATCATCCTTCAGCTGGGCGATGCTTTTCTTAATATCATATTCTGCATTAGAGGCTTTCACATCTTCCACCCCTTGAAGCTTTTTGATAGGTGCCAGCACGAACGAATTTGCTTTTCCTTTTCCCCTGCCGGAATTCTCAACTAATAGCATCCATGTGGTAAGCGGTACCGGATCATAACTCTCTGATAGTTGCACCCTGAAGGTATTACCGACCGAATAACCAGCTACCGACAAAATACCGGTTCCTAAATGTGACGGTTCCGTTTGTTTGATAGCAGCTACCTGCCGGATAGTTTCGGGGATATGTCCAGGGAATGCATCAAGCGGAAACTCTACCTCTTCGTAAATGTCGGTTTCATCTACTGCGACCTCCAAATCATGAAGTTTCCGCTTCTCCGTCTCCTGAAGCTTGCTATTATAAAATTCAGTTATTCCGCTGTACATTCGCTGGTTTGGGGATAATATTTATTGTAATGGTTTACAGTATATTCCAGGATCTTTTTTCCGGATCTGGCTTTGATGGTGGTTGCTTTTTGGTCGATCAGGTGACTACAATTTTCAATTCGTTTGGTAACCCCCTGATCTGTATTTCTGAAATACTCCTTTCCCGTCTCCAGGACAACGAAAATATCAGTGGTACAATCGAGAATCATGTTTTGATAAGCCTTGAAATCTTCCATCAAAAACGGGTTGATTTTTGGCTGAAATTTGGTCAATTGTTGATTTAGATAATCCCTGATACCCATCTCCACCAATAACAGGCATTCCAACGGCAGGGAAACTCCGTTTGTCATTCTCCCGGACATTTCCACCAATCGATAATTAAAGTTTGAATATTCGAGGTAGGATGTGAATTTGATCTTTTGGCCGACTGTGATCAGGTTGATCATGAGGCCGTGATCGATTACCGTCTGACAGGTTTCGAAGACGTGCCGGCACAAGTTAACAGAAAAATTTCCATTGCTTAAAAAGTCCCGAGCCACAAAGTAGGCTCCAGTTTCATTGAGAATTGACCCGATGATCGCCTTTTCAATGGTTATTCTCTTTTCATTGAAGATATGGTAATTGTCTGAGCTCATGCCCCAAAGAAGGATTTCATTTTTAACAGCTGATCTATATCAAATTCGATTTTGAATTTCTCCACTCCCTGATCCTGGTAATAAATCACATCTGGGTTCAGTAGGTTTAACAACCCCATTGCACCGCGCTCATTGCCTTGATTGGCCTTGCTTAATTTGCTGTTCATTTGCTCTGAAAAGCTTTTGGCAAGCATCTCTTTTTCCTTATCCGTACATAAGTCGAAAGGTTTCTCTTTCGTGACAATGTGATTCCCTGGCTGCTTAAAATTGTTCATCTTCTAAAATTTGATTCAATAATTTATTCTTCGAGGGCTTCACGCCCGTTTGCTGTGCAATAGCTTCTCTCCTTCTTTCGAGGTTGCGCTTTGCCTTTGGGCTGAGCCGGAAAGTTGCGCCCTTGTTGGCGCTCCCGTAGCGATATCTAGTTACTCTCATTTTGCTGGTTTTTGGGGTTAGACTTACATCTGTTTACATGGTTGCGATGTGCCGAATAGGTCTTACTCAGATGCCCACAGTGTTCACATGTGAGTTCCTTTTTCATCTCATTGAGTTTCTGATTTAACTCGCTGAGTGTATCATCATATTCATTGAGGCTTTGAGTTGCCTCTTTGAGTTGATTCTTTGCCTCACTGAATTTACCGTTTAAAGTCTCATTGATTTCCAATTGTGATTCGTACAATCCTTTATAGTGCTGGTGGTCATTTTCTTCCTTGTTTTTCAATACAAAGAGGTGTGCATATAAATAATCGATGAGTCCCACGAAGACACTCAGAAACATCACCAGAGTGTACCAGCTTACAGGCTTTCCTTCAGGGAAGGAAAAGAAATCGAAAAAGAACAGCGTCATTATCGCTGAGAATATTCCGAAGAGCTCAGGAAAGCCGAAACCATTCTTTGCCTTTGGCAGTAACTTGCTATTTACAGAAGTTACCAACAGCGGAAAGGCCACTGCAAAACCCATGAAAATGGAAGCTGGAAGTTTTAAGTATAGGGGCATTTCGGGAAATGCCCTGTAAAACAATACACCAGCGTCGATGATGAAGGCTACTAATAGAACGATCATCGGGATCAATACGGCCTTTATAGAATTGAGAAACCTGATCATTTCCAGCTAATTTTGATGTTGTAATAGCCCTGTGAATATTCTACCACATAGCCGGACGACAGTAAGAAATCTTCAAAGGTTTTTCTGAAAAACTGAAGATCATCTTCATTCACGTCAAAAACGCAATAGAACAAACCGAATGAATTAGATTCATTTATTCTCTCAGCAATCTTTTTACTGTAGTACTCCACAGATTCAGATTTGCTTTTCTTACAGTGAATTGTGCGTTTTCTGGCTTCTTCTGCTGTTATGATATCCATCTGATTTCGATTGTATTGAAATGATCTGATTCAACATAAAATCCGTGTTTTTGAAGCTCTGTTATGACGAGGGCGGATTTATTTACCTCACCAGCTTCGAAGCTGTAGTAAAGCTCTTTTTCAGTGGCAGCAATCGCATTGATAGAATCGTCGATCTTTGCGATGATCTCCGTAATGTCTGTGTTTGCTGCACTGTTGGCTTCATACAACCCCTTTGCCTGTTGCGCTGTAATCATCCGTAGATAATTTTAATGATATTCTCTAATTTTGGATCAGGTTCGACCGTAAATTCGTTTACCTCATTTGTAAGTATTTCGATGATTTCATCTTTGAGGTCTAATTCATTTTTTGTAAACCTATAATAGGCAAAAGAGCGGTCGGATCTAGCATTTTCCCTAATCAGGGTTGACATGTTCGAAAGGATACAGTCGATCCTGTCTTTTTTTCCTGAGCTCTTCAAATACAATGCGTTTGCTTCTGAGGATGGGATTAATGGAATTGTTTCGGTACTCATAATTTTTGATGTTTATAGTCTGATAAAATTTTGATTAATTGCTCGATTGTATAGTCTTTTTCAATCCAGTCAGGAGGAAACCTTACGACTATTCCGTCATATACCTGGACTGTGAAAAAATCATAATGACTTTCGAAGTAGTGGATTTCACAAAAGACCGGGTAAGGCATTCCGTCTGACTTGTCGAATAGATCAATCACATTGAATTGATTTAATGTCTGCCAGGTTCTGAATTAAACTATGCTGACAGCTTTCAACGATGATGATTTGAGTGTTTTGATCTTTTACTGATTCACTATCCCAGTCAGTAGCACAGGTAATAAGTGTAATCACCAGTAGTATTGCAGTAGCAAATCCAGCTAAAAAGTTATCTGACTCATCCATCTGAGGAATTCATTTGAGTTGATGATTTACTTTCTGTAAAACTCAAATACTCAGCGCGAGGAATGCGCCAGGAGTTTCCTACCTTCTCAGCTTTGATGGTACCATCATTGCAGTAGTTTAAAATCATTCTCTTCGTGAACCCTGTTTTCTCTCCGACTTCTCTTGGGGAATAGTAATCTTTCAGATTTTGCTCTATCAACAGTCTTACATCAGCGTTTAGCCTATCAACTTTACCGTGAAGACTGACGATAAGATTTTCATTTTGTGGGGAATTATCCATATTTTGCATTAATTAACATTACAGATTGTATTGAAATAAACTAATTTGTTATTTTCATTACAATTATATGACGGATATTTCTCACATGCAAGAAATAAAACAAATTTTGTGTTAAATTGAACAAAGTTATAAACGATAGATTCAAAGAATTTCGTACTGAAATTGGGGTAAGTGTCACTTCATTAGCTCAAGAATTGGGAAAGGCCAGAGGGAGTATATACGATATTGACAACTATAGACGCGCGGTTCATACTGATGAAATTGATTATTTGATTGAAAAATACAACCTCAATGCCAACTGGTTATTTACTGGTAAAGGTGAGAAATTTCAAAGGACTTCAACCGATGTGATTGATGCAAAAGGTATGCCCGCAGTCCTGGAGAAACTTAGGAAACTACTCGATAGCGAAGATCACTATCTCGTCGATGAACTTAAAGTGGAGATCGAGCGCTTAGAAACCATTGAAAAGGCTAGTGAAGAATTTGCGGGGCACATGACGGACTTGACAAATATGAATGTCTTTAAACTTTTGTTCCCACCGAAAAAGAAATGATTTAGGCCTTTTTTCTTTTTTTGAATGTATTTGTCAGGTTCGACAGCTTCGACACAACAAATCGTCTGGCAGCCTTGAAAAGAGTAATAACGACAGCTAACCCCAATAAGAAACTAACAGCCCATACAGGCCACATGATTTTAGCTCGTTCCTCAAAAGCCCTTAGTTCCTTATCTTTTTGCTCCAATGCAAAAAATTTAAGAGCATAATTAGCTTGGTAGTACTTCAAAAAATATTCGCTATTATGAGCTACTATACCCATCTCATCGAATCCTTTTTCCAGCAGCTTTGTATCATGTGTATAATGATATAGTTGTTTAAAAACTTCTACATTTGCCTTTGTTTGACTCACCTTTGGGTATAAAGAATATGCGTATTCCAGGTATTTTTTCGCCTCCTTATGCTCATCGAGTAAAACGAATAAATCAGCCAAATCTTTATATGTTAAAAATCTATCTGAAGCAGACTCCAGGCTAAGCGCGTGTTTATATTCACTGATTGCACCGATCGTATCCCCTTCCAATAGACTCATCTCAGCAAATCGATGATATGTGGTACCAAGCTCTTTGTATTCGAGGGATTTTAAGTAATAATCCAATGCTTTATCAAAATCACCATTTTCGGCATATCGGTACCCAAATTGATTATAAATCTTTGCTAGATAGGTAGAATCCTCTAATGACAGAGCAAGACTTTCAGACTTTTTCAATTCCTCAACGAAAATATCGAATCTGCCCAATCCTTTTGCATTTTTAGCTTTGGAAAACAAGGTTTGCATCCTCAATTTTTTATCAATATCGAGTCTTAAAACATGATTGTAGAAATAGTGAGCTTCCTCGACTCTTCCCATTAATTTGTATAGATTGGCAATATTCCTGTATGCATGTGCTTTCAGCTTTTCATCTTCATAATGATTAACTGCTTTTGAGTAGTACCTCAAAGCGTCTGCATAATTTCTCTTCTTTTTACTTATGTAGGCAAGATTGAAAAGCGACATTGCTTTGATGTCTCCATTGCTATTTTCTACTAGTTCTGTGAGCTTGGGGATTGCCTGTTCGTACTGTTTTTGGTGGACCAGTTTACATGCTGCCTCCAAATCGGTTTTTAGATCTGTTGCAAATAGATTAATAGAGATGGTTAAAATGAATATAATTGTCAATCCTACACGCATAATTATAATTTTGAACTCAATTATAAAAAAATGCAGTGTTCTAAACAAAAAAACCAACTTGTTGCAGTTGCAAATAACAGGTTGGTTTTCAATATATTATCAAATGATATTAAATCTATCCACCACAACTACACCCCTGCGGGCCTGAGTCTTCATCATCACCATCTGGTTCAGTAGCTTGCACTTCCTCAATCACTTCTTTTTCAGCGTCCTGGTAAGCATCCTCACAAGAATAGAAGGCACCACATAGTACAAAGGCCAATAATATTAATTTCTTTTTCATATCAAATAGTTTTAATCTCGTTAAAAGTTGAACTAAAGTACTGACTATCAGCCAGTGATTTTGCAAATGAGCCGGAAACTTTCTAACAAGTTTTAAACGAAGTTTTCAACATCTCAGCTAATCTCTTTTCTTAAAATAGTTAGTGTAAGCACATCTTAAGAACAGTCGAACAGTTAAAATTCCATAACTGTACAAAAACAATTCACTTAACAATTGATCGTATCTCATTTGCCGGTATCGTCGAACTTGTATAATCTTTCGATCAGCCATTTAGGCAATGCATTTGGTTTGATCCTGATCAGATTCTCAACGATACTGATCGTCTCCCTGATCATGATTGCCGAATAAGCCAAGTAATTGAACCACCCCAGCAGTTGATTAGTGTCTCCGTTGATCTTAAATGAATGCAGTATGTGAGTGACGATCAATAGAACCCCGTAGGTAATCAGTTTAATGATGACTTTGTTAAACCCTACGGCTGATATCTCTTTGTTCTTGTAGGCGATTGCCATACCCAGGACTGTATCAAGGGTAATCATGATGATCAAATAGATCACAAACTCCCAATCTGAATAGATGTATTTCTCAATGAAGTAAAACAGTCCGGAGGAAGTAATCGATAATAGAAGGAAGTATGGTGTTTTTAGTAGGTATGTCATCTTAATGGTAATTAGCACCCTGTCGTCATGCCCGCCTGATCATGAAGTTCTTACTCCACCCCAAACCAAAGACCTTAACGACAGGGTATTGTCTTATATGGTGTACTCAAACGTCCCGGAGAAAGAGACACCCAATTTTATTTCTGCACTTTTCAGCGGTAGTCCTGCAACGGAAAATTTTTCGGACATGTGCAGGAGTATTTCCGCTGTTGATATCCTGGGATTCAGGTATACTTTACCAAATCCGTAAAACGTAATTGGGTTAACACCATGATGTAATATTTGCTGCTTAACGGCAGGAAATACATTTGAATTGAATGTATCAGGCGCTGTAACAGTAGGATAGTTTGCCGCGTCTGCTGGTACCGGCTCATCATAGATAAAGCAATTTCCGTCCGGCAGTAAAATCCAGCTATTCTGGTAATCTTCTCCTATATTCGAGGGTGTATTGTTAGATTGTATTGGCGCGTCAACAATCTGATAGTACATTTTGTAAGTCATTTCATACATTCTGAAGGCTTTTCTACCGAAATCTAAAACCCATCGGGATGCTTCAGGAGCTCCACCTCCTATTTGAATAATACTGTCGGGGTAAGAGCCTGTAAAATCTATTTCAAATTGTTCAGTTTCCAACCAAACTACATGGTTTCTTGGATCGCTACCGTTTAACATATCAAACTAATTTTTGTGCATGAGATTGAATTAATTGGGCTCTGTCCAGCCCATTTACTATTTTTCTGGCCATGTAAAAATCCACCTGCCTGGAATTGATGTAGTCGCCTAATGCTTTTCCGGTAAACGTACCATTCATCATACCGTAAACCAGTATTTTTGCGCTGATTGGCACATTCAGTGCTTTATCAGGATATTTCACCAGATCCACCCCGACGATCTTAGACATCTTTGCGTAATTATATTTCCAGGTAAGCTGAACGAATCCACGGCCGTAATATCCTGAAGGCCAATATTTATCCTGTCTTGTTCTTGTTACCCCGGACTTTGCGCGGATTTCTTTAATTGGTTTGAGTCTGCTTTCGTGCCAGGCAGTAGCCAGAATGTAAGCCAGTTTGTTAGGGTCACCATCTCCGTATTTTTCAAATGCTTTTACAATCTGATCTACCGAATACATCTGAAGGAGTGAGAGAATACCAAAGGCAGAAATATTTTTCAATACTTTGGTGATCCTGGTCTTTTTCAACAGGATGATGATCAGCAAAACACCTATCGCAATTAGTATCATTTTTTGGTTGCGTTTCATTTGAGTTTCTGGATAACCTGGTAGGCTAAAAAGAGGCACACACCGGATAATATGATCATTGCCCCGAGATTGATCAGGGTTTCATCAGTGATCGTGACTTTTACTTCTGGCAGTTCACCATCAGCCAGTTTTTTTGCTAGTTTGGAATTAAAGAGGCTCATTTTTATAAGTTTCGGGGTAGTAGTCCTGTTCTTAGTGCTTTGAAAAATATCTTCTTCTCGGAAGGTTTCAAATTTCCATTTATGTCCTGATTCAGGCTTCTACCATGAATCTTTTTATACTTATCAGCTACCAGACGAAAGCTAACCTGTTTATCTTTCCCTATTGCTGCTGCGGCTCTATATGCTTCCTTTTCAAATGTACCATCACCAACGCTGTCGTTCATCCATTCTGAGACCAGGATAAAAGATCCGTAAAGCCTGGAGGCATATTCTACTGCGCGTCCTGAAGCGGTATTACTTCCTAAATCTCTGGAGGCTTTTTTTGCCCTACCTTTTTGGGCTGCTTTCGTCACCTTTCCCCAGATGAAAGACACAACAACCAAAATTCCCAGGCCGATGTAGACCTCTCTTGGAATTGCCTTCAGAGCCTCTCCTGCGCCTTTCATTACACTACTTGCTGCTATTCCCTGTATCATCGTGAAATTGCGATTATAAGTCCTACAACACCAACCACTGCAACAACAATGATCATGGCTTTATTATCCTTTTCCTCTTTTGGAGGTTCTGGTTTTTGCTTACGTCTCGGCTTTCTGGGTGGCTTCCTGGCTGGTTTGATTTCGACAGGGGTTTTAATCAAAATCTCCGGGTCGAAAGCTTTGGGGTCAATCTGTTTGACTATATCAGGAATTTTCCTAACCAGTCCAGATTTAGAATTTTTTAGTCCGCCCAGTACTTTACTACCTTTAATTTTTGTCAGTAGCGTTCCACCACTGATTTTACCACCTGCTGCGGTTGCGCCTTTAGCGATTCCGGCAGCTCCACCCGTAAGCAATGTGCCAGCAACAAGCGTTCCGATGGGTGTAACTTTCTGGTCAACCTTTCCAACCCATTTTCCGACTCGGGTTTTATATCGCTCTCTCGGTGTTTTACCCGTTACCAGCCCAATAGTGCCACGGATCGGTGATGTTACCGTATTAGACCAAAACCTTCGACCATCTCCAATGGCACGGCCAAACTTACTTTTCCCGAAGTTTTGCTTCTTTTTCTTTACCCAGCGTCCGAATCTTTTCAGGAAGAATTCGTAATCCTCGGGATGAGTAAAATACAACAGTCCCGGATCACCATCAGGCCCCTCGAAATGGATCAATCCATAACCAATGGGTGAATGCTGTTCGAAATGCCCATCAAACGCTTCAAAATCTTCAACTCCAGGACTATAATATTGATGTATCATTTTACTACAAAAAACAGTATTAACAAGGCAATTGCACCTCCGACCAAATAGGTCATTGTATTGTCCTTCTCCTCCTTGTCCGGTTTAGAAACGTCTTTACTTCGATTTCTTGGCTTACTAAAGCGGATGTTCTTAGCAGCTCCGGTAATTTTCTTGCCCCACTTTTTGCGTTTGTTCTTGTGCTTCTTTCCGAAGATGCCTAAAAAGTCATCGTATTCACCTTCGTAATCTTCGTAAGCATAAGACTCTTCTATCGCTGGATTCCTCATCGTTTTTTCTTTTTAGCTCTCTTTACGGCCTCACGTCTCCATTTTCTAATCTCTGCCAGATAGGCTTTCGCCTTTCTGCTCTGAGCTGGGGTAAGCTTGATTTTCTTCGTTGCTCTTTTTTTAGTAGCCTTTCTCTTTGCTGGTTTTCTGTCTCTTGTCGGCATGATTCAATTATTTTGATTATCAAATGCAGTTGCTCTCTGAAGCATTCTTTTCGCTCTAAGCATATGTTCAGGGCTTCTGAAGGACAGTATCTGCGTTAGTGCTTTTACTGCCTGGGATAGTCTGTAATGACGTTTTGCATATTGCTTGAAAGCGTGATTGTCTACCGCCACCTCGTCACTGGATTTAAGGTCAATGTGTGCCCATTCGTGTAGCAGCACAAAATACCTTTGATCGATAGTTAATCGCTTCCAGATAGATGGATTAAGCAATATTACTCCTGATCTCCTGTGTACCGCTGCTGGTCCTGGCAGGTTGTTAACAAACCTGATTCCTTTTATACCATTTGACCAAACCTTCATTTCCTGACAAAGTAGATGATCAACAATACAAGTGCTGAGGCAATAGCCAGCTTGAATATTAAAGGAAACTTCTTCTCTTCTCCATCCTTACCCTTAAAGGACTCCGTTTCGTTTTCAGGCGTTTTAACAAGCACCTTTTTTGCCTCAATCAGCAACTTTTCAAAACCAATCTTTGGGTCGGTTTCCTCGTCCAGGGCTTTAGTGAATTCGGTTCCATACTTTTGATGGACTGCCAATAATGCTAAGACGGTCATATCTCCATTATAACCAAAATCAGAAAGCACGGCTTTGATTGCCTCACCGTGCTTTCCACCCAATTCGTTGAGGTGCTTTTCTATTGTAATAGCATCCATTACCTTCTTCTTCGTCTGTATCTTCTTCTTCCTCTTGAAGGTCTACGCTTCCTGTTAATCGATCTTCGGTAAATTCTTCTTCTACCCCTCATATTCACGTTTCGAATTCCCCTTCTGGCTTTCTTTCTAAGTGCTTTTGCACCGTTCAAAGAAGCACCACAGTAGAAAGTGATTACTGTTGTAGAACTACCTGAGAATTGATATTCCAGCGTATTTTGATCATCAAACTGGAAATTATCGACCGGGAACAACACCGTCTTGTCCTGGAAGGTGTTTTGGTTCGTATAATTTTGCGGACGAATGTAATCAGTTTTACCAGACTTAAAAGGATCAAGCTCCCTGATAGTAAATTGGTTACCGATCTGAGAGGCTACAGAAGAAGCTACCCTCATTTGCACTACCCTGGTCGGATTCAAGTACAGGTATGCCAAAAACTCTTCGATGGTTTTCTCGACATTACTTGTAGCTGTTAAACCAGCGTTTCCTGCTTTGTCATTGAAAGCACCTGTACGTATTTGCCCTGGTGCCAGTGAATTGTTATTGGACAAATATCCACCCCACAACAATGCTGTTTTGCTGGTAGGTTCGGAGTTCGTAATCTCGATTATGAATTGCTTTTGATTCGTGGTTTCGGAAGAGAAATTTTCCACTTCACCATCAAAGTCTAACATATCATCACCATCGCCGATGTAGGAATCAAGTCCGTCATCATCATACTCTTCAAAATCTTCTCCGTCGAAATCATCCAAATCTTCGCCTTCGAAATCTTCCTCACCGTCGTAATACTCCCCTTCAAAAGAAGATAGGTTATTCGCGGCATCTTCCAGGTCTCCAGGACCTAAATATGGTATCAAGTCGCTCATATCTATTTCTTCTTTTTAGTGATCAGTTTTTGGACGTTTTCGTTTCTGTTCATCAGAGCGGTTGCGATGATTGTTGCTGTCACTGTTATGACCAGTGAAGTAACCACTCCGATGATAAATTTTTTGTCTTTAAACATCTCGTTATACATTTAATTGAGATGCCAATAAAGACAAGCTGAAAACACTGGTTTACAGATATTTGCAGATAAAAAGAACTATACTATTTAAGTTGAAATAAGAGGTAATAAAGCTGATTAAGTGGGGTCACCAAGCTTGTTAAAAAGTAGTTCAACGACTGGTATTTTAAGGATGCGATCACCTTTTTTGTAACCCAGTTTTTCCATTTCAGTCTGATGCATTTTAATCCACTTGCCAAACGTGCCGATACTCACACCGTATAACCTAGCAAGCTCACTTTTAAAGTATGGTTTGATTTTGACAGAATCAGACATTTGTTTTTACAGTTACAGTAACAAAGGGGTCTTTACTTTTGTGGACTTTGGTGAAGGCTTTCATTACATCATCAGGATTAGGAAGCTTATTTAACCCTTTTACCTTCTGAATGGTGTCATTGGTTTTTTTCAATGAAATGTAGTTTGACATTTCATAGATCATTGGTGGAACCTGGTTCAATGAATGGAACGAAAAGATGATATCTAAATTCATGTGCCGGCGACTCACTAGAATTTTACGTAAATATTTGGCAGTATCCCTGTTGATGTAGCTGGTCGCATCTTCAAAAATGATGGTAGCATTTCTGACGTTTGCATATATCTGATAAATTAGCTCTTCAGCATCATCGGTAAAAACTTTCCACTTACCACCCTTCCAGCCTCTTAATTTTTTTAACGGCATGCGCTTATAATCATCGTAAGCCTCTTCATTATTGACATCATAGATAAGCACCTTTTTATTAGAGGCCTCTATGAGCTTCTTTGTCAGGGTTGTTTTTCCTGTCCTGGGCGCCCCGACTAATATGGCAACTGCGTTAGGACGTGGCACCACTAAATAGTTTTGTGATTGAAGGGAAAACAGGTTCTATCCTCGGCAGCATAATCACCAATACAGCTAATAGTAATTGACCTTCAGGCCCTACCTGCATATAGCTGTATTTTTGAATGACTTCAGCCAGTGGTTCTGTCAGATCGTCGATTTCTTCCTGAGTCAGCGGTAAGTCCTCTACTGCCCTGGCGTATCGCTCAAATCGTTGAAACACCTCATAACTACCTTCGTGGCTGTGGTAGATATCTGTAACATCCTTTTTCGTGCTTTCAGCATGTTCCTTGTATTTCGCCATTTTATCGATATCTCCAGTTTGAAGCATCGATTTTTTATAGGCTGGTTTTAACAGGGTTTTCTGAAATACGTTAAACGTCTTTATCCAACGTTTAGCCATTCTCTTAAAACCTCCCGGACTTGTTACCGGCTCATCAATTACTGGCTCATCTAGCTCAGGGGTTTCATCAAAGTCTTCTGAATCAATTTCCTGATCGATTTCAGCATCAGGTTTAAACTCTTCTACTGGCTTAGTAGCTTCGTTTAACTCATCAATCAAGTCAATATCCTTATTGCTCATTACTGTATTTTTTGTGTATTTCGATTATGGGCTCCAGTAAATCAGCGTATTTACCAGGATTACTAACCATATGGGCAACTTTTCCAGCAGCCTTAAATGGACTGTTTTTAAAATCGAATGCTTCTGAAAGCAGGCTGGTCGCTTTTAAGAAGTTGGTAATATCACCCCTCATCTCCAGAATCTCTGCCTTTAAAACTTTGTTTATCTCAATCAAAGATTCCAGTTTTTCTTTCGGAATATTTATTGTTTCTTGATTATCGCTCATGATACATACTTCCAATAGACATACAGAAGAACAGATAAAAGCAATAGTGTCAAACCTCTTTGACCAATAATAACAAATTGCTTCTCTCGAATAATCTGATCCATATTAACAAAACCATCTTCAATGGCTTTAGACCTATGAGATAATTTCAGGTTTGATTCTTCCAGTAGCCTTATCTCATCCTGGAGATCGGCTACTTCTTTTTCGTGGGTAGATTTTAAAATCAGCATAATTACCAGCAGTTTCGTTTTCTTGCTTCTCGGATACAGAATGATAGCGCGGAGCGGACATCCTTAAATTTCTTTATGCGCCAAACTTTTGTAAGGTTGGTTACATCTGCATCATCTAACCTGATTGATAAAGTTTGCCCCTTCTTCAGGTCATCAGGGTAGGATTTGCCTTTCTTTTCTGGCAAATCCTCAATTGGTTGTTCCTGATTTTCTTCCATGATTACTTGTAAGTTGTAATGATGGTATATCGTGCGAAATCCTCAAATTCCTTCACGTATGCTTCGGCAGCTTGTCGGGTTTCCTCGTCTTTCATAAAAGCACAAGGAACGCCGGATTCATTCAATTGATAAATCGTGAAATACTTCTTTTTGGTATGTTTAGCCATGTTTGCAAATGTTTTTTGAGCAAACATGATCGAACTAGTGACACCACACTAAAAAATCAGGAAACTATTTTTTTCTCAGTTTGAGACCTATAAAAGAAAGGATAGCCAAAATCAGGATGGTGATTAGAGAGGGATTTATGATCACTAATAACATGTGCGTATAGTTAATTTGTATTATTTCAACAATCCTAGCACAAAAAAAGAGTATAAACAAAGGATAAACAGAATATTTCCTGATTATCTACACCCCAAAACATGCAGTTCAGAAATTCAATAATTCAGATATCTATTTAAGATATTGATTTTCAGATACATAAGATCATTAATATCTGAACTCTAAAAGTTCAGGTATTTTTCAGGTATCCATAATCAATTGTTTATCAGTGATTTACAAAAGAAATACCTGAACTAATATCTGAACAAAAGTATTCAGGTATCAAAAATGCCTGAACATTGTTGAACTCTAAAAGTTCAGATATTTTCAATCATAAACAATTGATTTTCTGTTAGTTAATATCATTGCTGAATTTTTGAATTTCTGAACTATAGGGTTGTTTAAGAAAATAATGTAACGTCAAGATAGGAGCGTATAGGGTGCCGGTAGTAGTAATTGCACTATTTCAACAAAAACCCTTTTTTATGGTATACCTCCTTAGAGATGGTTATTTTCGTAATTATGTCCTGGAAAGAGCTAATTATCAAAGAAGCAGACTATAGAGTAGACTATATTGTAGAAGAGGATCACATTAGATTCCTGGCCTTCCAGTACACCGACTTTTACAAGGGTAAACTAAGAGAAAAGCCTTCTATGGCTGGCACAATTCATAAGTTCTTCCAATTACATTTCAATATGACTGATGTAACCTTCTTACGTCCTGAGGATGGGGACAAATTAGCAAAACTGATAAACAGATTGTATGAGCTGAGGAAAGAGGTGTTTTCGGAGGAGTGATCATGTATCGAAATCATGTGTCGAAAAACATACTTTTCGCCACTATTCCGACACTAAAATTTACATAACTAATTGATTATCAATTACAATAGATTGGAGTCTACAGGTTCGAATCCTGCCTCCCCGACACAATTAGAAGCCAATTTCATTAATTTGAAATTGGCTTTTTTCATTTGCTTTAATGGTAAATTAGCTGGGTGACAGAAGCCTGTCACGTTGGAGCGCAGCGGATAACGGGAAATCCTGCTTGACTGCCGTAATGCAGTGAAGGCATGGCCTGTCTGCCTAAGTAAAACGTAGGCATGGCCTCCACTAGCCGTGCGCCCCGACACAATTAGAAGCTAATTTCATTTATTTGAAGTTGGCTTTTTTCGTTTTCAGGAAATAATGAACCTGCGACAAGTCGCAGGGCTAAGCTTCTCTATTCGAATCCAGGCTTGAGTATTTTAAATGCGACTTGGATATTCAGTCATGCAAGGGAGCATCTTTGATATTTGGCTTTGAGTATTATTTACTCACCGTTGATACTTAGATATACAAGCTTGAGTAATTGATATGCAACCTTGATATTCAGATATGCAATCGAGGGTTTTTGATATACAGCCTTTAATCATATTTACTCACTGTTGATACTTTGATATGCAGGCTTGAGTATTTTAGATGAAACGTTGATATTATGATATGCAAGCGAGCATATTTTATATGCAGCTTTGAGTATTATTTACTCAGCGTTGATATTCTGATATGCAAGCTTGAGTATTTTTTATGCAACGTTGATACTCAGATATGCAAGCGAGCATCTTTAATATGCATCTTTGAGTATTATATACTCATCACTGATATTCTGATATGCAAGCTTGATATTTTGAAGTACCCTACCCCACCTAGGTAAGTACCCCTCCCCACTTCTGAGGTACCCTGTCAAGTTCAGGAGAAAGAGGTTGTATCAAAAGTTTGCGATTCGTCATAGCGAACGAAGTGTCGGTCCGCCGAAGCGGGCTATCTCTATTTCGTTTAAATGCA
>JBCBHL010000064.1:0-25216 GCA_038525605.1 Bacteroidota bacterium | reverse complement strand
AAAATTATCGACAGACTATCGAGCGAAAAAGCAGCTTGATTCACTCTTTATAGTCAAATATTGACACCTTCCTAATCATTGACATTGAATGAAAAACAGTTTGAAGGAAACTTTTTGCTGGACACTGGGTCGCAGATGCCAGCAATTTTTAATTCGCCGATGGCCAGGAAAAACAAGATAGCCTCACAGATTGAAAAAAGTATCGCCATTGAAAGAAAGGCTGGTGTATCTGAAGTCTCTTCAAAGTTTGTGCTCTTTCGTGGACAACAGCTCGAAATATTCGGGAAATCATTTGATGAAATACCATCTGCTTACAGTACTGCCAGTAGTGGCGCTTTGGCTTCAACGGGATTCCAGGGAATTATCGGAAACCCTGTACTGAAGCGGTTCAATATCATATTAGATTACTCCAAAGAGAAGATGTACGTGAATCCGAACCGATTGTATGACGTGCCATTTTTAGCAGATTGCTCCGGAATTGCCTTTGATGTGAAAAGAGATGATAAAAAACTGATTGCGGAATTCATCGTCGAGCATTCCCCTGCTGATAAAGCAGGCATCAACTTGGGAGATGAACTGTTAACAATCAACGGAAAGTCTTCAGGAAGTTATACTTCAGATGAATTGGATAATCTACTTCGAAAGCCAGGGAATCAGCTGAAAATTCAATACAAAAGAGGTAATGAACTGTTAGAAGCAAGTCTTATAACGAAAGATTTACTTTAATGTAGAAAGGGAAAATGAAAATGTCAAGAGTGCACCGCGTTCCGGATAGCAGCGGCATCTCCCGACAGCATTGTCGGGAATACAGCGGATAGCCGTGGGCTCCAAGCCGGCCAAAACGCCCTGAGATAATAGTTAAATACCACATAAAAACGTCTATCAAGCACAAATTATAGGGTTTATTTGTAAATTCTATTATCTTTAGAAGACTTACAGCAATTCTTAGAACCCACCCAAATACCACTTATAAGACAGTGGCCTTAAATCTTTTGACTTTTAACGAATGAAATTATTCTTTTCAACGTGTTTGTTGCTGCTTTCGGTAGTGCTCCACGCGCAGAATAACTGGAAGCTCATTGCCCGCGAGTACCTCAGTTTGGTGCAGGGAGAAAATGCCTGGCTAATGGAGGGCGAGGCTGAGTTGATGCTGGACTCAACGATTACTCAGATCATCGCTGAATTCAACCCCCAGAGACAGAATCGCTACCTGCTTCAACTGCTGGCAAACCTGTCTATACAAAGGAATACCGGTGACTACAACCAATATTTGGAGAGTGCTATGCTCGCACACCGATCGGATGCTACGAGCAAGGCGTTGCTATTGATGGAATATAGCAGGTATACACTTGATCAGGAAGATTCGCCTTTTTATAAAGACCTGCTTGACAGTGCATCGAGCATTTTAACTTCATTGCCATCGGCTGATATTGGCTTAAATATTCGCCTGTTGCAGGAATATGCCAGTTTATATCCCTATGATGATGCAGCAGTCGAGCCAATTTCACAACTAAATGAAGCACTAAAGCTGTGTAGTGATTCAATTGGAAAAAATAACCTACTTTACCTTAGTCTGCTGCAAGATTTGTCATTGTTTCATGCCCGAAATGGTGATACTAAAAAGCATTATCAACTGGAGAAAGAAATTTTAAACCTCAATCTAAACGACCTGGGTGCAGCTCATCTGGATCTCTCAGCTTTTCCTTTCAGACAACCTGATCTATCAAAAATTCCACTTTCCCGAATCCGGTCGGCCTATTTGCTGATGGCCCAAATGTATGAGCAAACTTCTGATTCTTATTTCAACGGCAGAATGGCTGCAAAGCTTTATGAGCTGGCTTCCAAATATCAAAAGCCTCCGAAATATGAAATCATGGCTGATTTTGCCCTAACTGTAGGCCAGAGATATGTCGAATTGGAAGAGTATTCAAGAGCTGTAGGCTATCTGAAAAAGGCTGTGAAAAACTATGAAAAAGTCAGCCGAAAACCGTTAGGTTTTGCTAACAAAAAAGAAGTCAGTGAGATGCTGTTGGCAAAGGCTTACTATGGTGCAGGTCAGTATGAACAGGCACTTAGATTATTCGGCAAATATGATTCCTTATATGAAAAGCAAAAAGACTATCGTAAGTCCACCATTCACAACATGATTTTGACAAATTATCAACTGGGAAATGAATCGAGCGTAGAGAAATTCCTAAACTTATTTCTGCAATTGAAAGGTGACTATGTTGACGACAATGACCCAGCATTGTTTGCAAAATATGGCAGGATTAAAGAAGAAATGGGCGATAAAGAAGGGGCCTATCAGTTTTATAAACTGGCTTACGACGAGTTTTGGTCGCTGGCTACTTTCGAACGGATGAAATTCGAGGAGGAAACCAGCGGTGACGAGCCTGAAACCTTCGGTGAGGACAATCTGATTTTGACATTAGATTCCGGCAATGCTGCATTCACTGTTTATGATCAGGCAAGTTTCCCGATGGGTACCGGTTACGTGAATTTACTTCGGCCACTAGCGGAAATTACTTATGAAACTGGCAGATATACAGAATGTATGGAATACATAGAGAAGTATGTCAACAGATATTATACGCAATTGCATTTTGATCGGCAAAATGCCAGCTATGCAGGCTTGCGATATGGCTCGGATCTGAATGAATTGTACAAATTAAAAGAGCTCCTATTTCCTTTTTATGATTTATACCTGCTGTCAGCTATCAGGAGCAAAGACACGGACTCAGATGAATGGGAAAGGAATGTAAAAGTTGCTTATAACCAGGTGATTGACGCTAAGGCAAATATTCAGTTTGAATACCGACATATGATGATGCAGATTGCAGAGTCGGAGGATTCGACGCTGCAAGAGACCTTCAGGGAATACATAGCACTTCGCGACGAACTTGCGGAAAAGGTTTTGGCTGGTGATGAAGATTTGGAAGATCTCAAATCGAAAATCAATACTCTACAGCTTATTCTCTCTGCCGAATCTGCTGTTTTCAAGCCAGTAGATAAGCAGTTTGTCTTTTGGCAGGATGTTCGCAAAACACTCAAAAAGCAAGAGGCATTGATAGAAATAAAGAGGGTTGAAGACCCTATGTCCGGAAAAACTATATACACAGCATTCCTAACTACTTCCACCTCTAAGTATCCCTGGCTCATTCAATTATCAGATGGTCAGCTAATGGAAAACGAAGCTGTCAATTCCTATAGAAATGCCATCAAGTCTAAAGCTGAGGACTCTAAAAGCTATGATGTATTCTGGAAGTCTTTTGAGCCTTACTTGAAGGACATCAAAAAAATATACTTTGCACCAGATGGAGTTTATCACCAGCTAAATGTGAGTACATTATACAATAAAAAAAGGAAAAAATATGTCGTTGATAACTATCAGATCACTAGGATTATCAGCGGCAAACAACTCACCGAAAATTCCCGAAAGATCGGGAAAGTGAAAAAAGCTACATTGATTGGCAGACCTGCTTTTTCAACTAAAGTACCAATTTCAGATGATAAAAGTTTGCCCCTAAATGAATCACCGGAGCGGTCGTTGACTCGCGATCAGCTCACCAAAAGTACTATTCAGGATTTGCCTGAAACAGAAGCGGAAGTCAAAAATATCGATCAAATTCTTCGTAAAAAGAAAATATCAACTGATTTGTTTCTGGGCGTAAGCGCAACAGAAGCGAATTTCAAGCAATCAGCTGGTCAGCTGATTCACATTGCTACTCATGGTTTTTGGTTTGAAGAAAGCACTGATGCGCAGGCAGATGCTATGTTTCAGTCAGGACTGGTTTTGGCTGGAGCCAAGAATTATAAACCAAGTGATGATGAACTAAATGACGGGCTACTCACAGCTTATGAAATTCAAGGTTTGTCATTGCAGGACACTCAGCTGGCAGTATTGTCGGCTTCTGATACAGGATTGGGTAAGCTGACCAATGGTGAAGGTGTTTTTGGCTTACAAAGAGCGTTTACGATTGCAGGCGTTGATCAGCTTTTGATGAGTTTGTGGAAGGTTGATGATGAAGCTACGCAGCAGCTTTTCACTGTGTTTTACAAAGAGTGGATTCAGAAAGGCAAGGAAATCTCAGAAGCATTTGCTACAGCACAAAAAGCCATCAGGAAGAAATATAAGCACCCATACTACTGGGGTGCCTTCGTATTGATCGATTGATTTTTTTCACCAGAGTCCCGATAGGAGACTGCGGTGAGGATAGTAAAGTCGAAAGGTTTGACGGAGTTCTTTTCTACCGATGATATTTCTTTCCTGATAATTGGGATAGTTTCTCTTTGTTATTTTAGATTGATTTGAGGTAGTCCGATAGAAGCAATAGAATTTATAAGAATTATCTGCTATAGGTCACAGGCTTAATTGAACCCTTTTTTCTCTCATTCAAATAACACTTTCCCACTTTTTAAGGGGGAAAGCCTTATCAAAGTTTTGTTACAAAACCCGTCTTAGTGAATAGGGCAGGTACACACTGAATTTTGACCTACGTGAGAAGTACAAGCGGTATCAATAGTTGCCGGACCTGTTCCTCCTTTCATTGTATTGGTTTTGTTCGCGTTGTACTCAGTAACAAAGCTTTTCAAACGTAACTTGTTCAGGTTCATTTTTTTAGTTTTCATGATGTAATTGTTTTTAATCTTCCTTACTCTATTACAGGCTTTTCAGGTACCGCCTTGTGTTGAAGGTATGAATTATATGGTCTAAATACAAAATTTTAATTGCAAATTGGTGATTGTATGACCAGGTAAATTATGGGGTTAGATAAAGAGGATGCTTATAGTTTCTGCGGCAGAATTTACAATTTTCACGGATTAAGCATTATTTGTAATTATTGGACTGCTGGAAGGTAGAAAACCTGCTGCTTTTGTGTATTATCCGTTTTTAGTTGAGTTCTTGAAGGAGTTTTCTGAATTTTAAATAATCTACGCTAGATTAGTTACTTCGTTTTCTACTGACAAAAAGAAAATGGTCAAGTAGATTAGGATCAAGCAGAATTATTGAGGAGTAACGGTGTTCCTTGAATCAGAAAATCGAGATTAATATAAAATATCGCGAAACTATTTGTGTTAAGTACTGGTAATCAATTGTTAAAATAATTTCAATTAAAATTATTGAAGGATAGGGTGAGTGAGAGAACGAGTATAGAGAAGTTTCTCCTCAACTTTTCGGATTGATCCGTAGATTATAGGTGCTTTTGTCCTATAAACCCAACTCAAAGAAAATGTGCATAAATCGAGGCTGTCAAAAGTATATGACAGCCTCGTACACAATGTATTGAACGTATCAAAAACACGTTCTGACCAAGCATTTTATGTTCTCACAAGGCTCACCATCGGCCATTATAAAAATTTATCCTCTTATCGTCTTCATGAACCATAATTTCAATTGCATCACCTTCATGAATACCAAATAGAGTTGAGTTTTCAACAATATCATATAATGTATCTGAGTCTAAATTATACATATAGTATATATCTCTGGACTTTTCTAGATGCTTCCAACTAAAATAAGTGTCTGTTTGATAAACAATTCCTTTTTCTCTATTAAACTTATTGAAACTGTAGTCTTCGAATTCTCCTTTTTCAAAGTCTTTTCTAGCACTACAGCTAAACAACAGTATCATAAATAAATACAATATACTTTTCATATTTAGATTATTATTGAGTTAGTGCTCTCCAGTCTTTAGCTAACTGTTTCATATATGTTCCTCTACCTTTAAATTTACCCCTATAGTGTACAGAATACTTCTGTCTAAATTGTAAGAATGACATTTTCTTGATCTTAGCCAAGTCCTTTGCAGAACTTCCGGTCATAGCCAAAAAGTTGCTTCTAGCTTGCTGACTTTTACCCATTCCTCTTCCATGACGGTTTATCACATTGCGATTCAACCTTCTTTTTTTGTAAGGCCCAGCGGTCTGCGATTTAACAGAAGATTTTCCATTATTAGACCCTCCAGTTTCAGCAATCATTCTTCGAAATTTATCATAGGTCAAAAGTCTAGCTGCAACTTCACTCCCTATGTAATCTATATAGTTTGTTGCAGTTAATGGTACAAACTGCCCAGAACTCTCTGCTCTATCAATCTGCCATGTAAAAAATGTTAATTGATTACCATAAAGTTCATTTCTCTTCTGAAAGTCCGAATTATTATACAAATAGTCTGTATACCCAAGATGGAATGAAATTTCATTTTGAGTACGAAGCACCGATCTGTTAGTGGGATTTCCATTTTCTAGTGTAATACCTGTCAATAATGCTGTTCCGTCACTTAACTTCCCTGCACCTGTAGCTATTTCTTGAGCTATGAAATTTTCAATATTTCTAGAAGTTGGGTTAGAATCAATCTCTAAAAAACTTACTAGTCTGGCAATCTCTTTTCTATCAGAAGTAACTAATCTTCCGTCTTTTGTTTCCTCCCAGAGACCAGTTGGATCGTTGAAACTTATTGGATTGTTAAAACCAAACCTGTAGAAGGTCCAATCATATGCATCTTCTGCCAAAGGATCAATCATCATAAATCTTCCTAAAGCAGCATCATAAAATCTTGCATTGAAGTCTGATATATTTGGTATCTCGACCTGAACGTCATTTCCGTTATACTTATACTGATTTTCTCCCCCATTTCTACTAGGACTCCAGCTATTGAAAGTTAAGCCAAAGGGATAATAGTCATCCTTTTGAATTACTGCACCTCCCTGGTTAACTGTCACTCTAACATTACCCAGATGATCTGTTATGTTATATTCATAATTAAACGAGCTCTCATCGACAACAACACGTCCTTCAGCATGCTGGAAGAATTCTAGCATGCTTCCAGCGCCTGTTCCATCATCTTTGTAATGCTTTCCGGTAACATAATCTGTAATCTTCGGATTTCCAGTACTTGATCCAGCTTCCTTCTGAAGCTTGATGCCGGCGGCATCATAAAGATGATTCACATACCTTCCATCACCAAATGTTACTCGTTCAGGCAGATTTAAATGATTGTAAGCAATATTCACAATATCCTTATTCAGATCTTTGGTCATATTGCCATTGGCATCATAAGCATAGTCATCTCCGGAGGTATTACCATCCCTGAACCCAATATCTTTGTATCTATTAATATCAGGGTCCGGATCATTGTATGTTCCGGCATCACCATTGTCATCAACTTTTGTCAATTGATTACCTGAACCATAGGTGTAGGTAAGTCTGTCAATTTCCCTTTTCGCAAAATCAAGTTCCTTAAACCTGTTTAGCGAAAGAATATTACCATTCGCATCATAAGTGAGGTTTTCTACATTAAAATAGTCAGCTTTATTCACACTTGTATATTCAGCGCCAGTCAATCTACTCATTGGATCGTAGGTATAATCAAATGATTGAAGCACATTGTTCTGACCAAGCTGCCCACTTTTAGTAACCCAATTTACTTTTGAAATATTACCATTAAATTGACCTGCTGTCGATGAAGAATTATAAATAAGTTCCATACCAAACCTATCGTTATTATCATCCAATGTAGCGGTTCCTGAATTAATTTTTGTCAGCCAACCCCGCATATTGTATTGATAATCAACACTCTGCGCATTGTTACCAACATTTTTCTCTTGCAATTCACCAATTTCATTGTATGTATTATCTACAAGCGTAATTGGTGTAGCGCCATTAACGGAGTGAGTTTGGGTCAGAAGTCTATCCATATGATCATATGTATATGTCTCAACCACGGTCAAAGTACCAGTATAATCATCACTGGTATGGGTCATTGTAGAGGTTTTTATAAGTGCAGACACATCATTCCTGTATTCATTGACAATTATATCCTGACCGTTTTTATGATTATCAGTAATTACCTTTATTGGTCTGTAGCGATTATCATAAAATGTGATGCTTTCCAACCATTCATCTGTTCCAAGCACTTTTATTTTTGCTCCAGTCACTTGGCCATTAATTGTTGCTATTGCTCCTAGTGGCTGTGTCCCAAGTCTGAAATTATAGTTGTCATAGTAGGTAACTGTTAACAAATCTGATTCTGTAATAGTAGTAGGGAAAGTGGTATTCCCATAGCCCTGAAAAGAGGCAGTTCTACTAACAAAAGACTCAGTAAGATTTGTCAGGCCATCAACGTAATTTTGTATTTCAGTTCTGCTTCTGTTGTCATAGTAAAATCCGGTCATGACCGGTCTGTTCAAAGTATCATACTTGGTAAAAATCCACTTTTGAGTGCTTTCTACCGGACCAAATGAGGCTTTAAAGCTTTTACCTGGGGAGGAAGAGAATTTGAATTTACCAGCAGTTGGCTGAATCTTTAGTTTAGCTCCGGGATTTAACTGATAGTTCTTTCCTTCATACGCTGTCACTATTCGTGTACCATTTACCGTTTCAACTCCTCCTTCTCGTTGATTACCATCTTGTGTGAGTACCAGTCGATCCCTTTGATCATATACCATGTACATCCATTCAGAGCCAGGAACTCTTTTGGCAATCATTCTTCCCCGATCATCATATTGATAACAAAACATCCATTTCTTTTGGAAATTACTCTCTTCTTTCAGAAGATTCCAATCTGGCGTAGTGGTACTGAAAACTTCCTCTACAGCAGCAGGCGGAACAACATATCTCAGTCTGTCGAAATCATCATAGATATAATAAGTCCTGAGAAAATCATTGCCGATTTTTCTTACTTCTTTGAGTATTACCCGACCTCTTTTATCAGTAAACTCGCGGGTAATCCCTTCGGCAGTTCCTTCATTTTCATCACTGGTTTCTACAACCCATAGTTCTTCAGCAGCATAATCGCCTCCAATTTGGATGACATCATTGCTTACTGAAAGAGTTTTGACTGCATCTGGAACAGTATTTGGTCTGTGAACCAGGTCCACAGTGTGGCTCCCGCTAATTTTCCAGGCCTCTCCCGGTGCTGCCTGTTTCAGAACACGAGACAGAGGAGAACTTTCAAATAATTGTTCACTAAAGGCATAATTTCCGGAAATACCTCCATAAAACGTATCATAGAAGGCATTTTGACTTGTGACCGCAGATGATCGGTAATTACCATTCACATTGTTAGCGTTGTTTGTTTCAGAACTTACATATGGAAGATATTGCTTCAACACTCTTCCGAATTGATCATATTCAACGGGAGTGATGACATCCTTACCTAGTGGAGACCCCCATCGAACGACAGACTGTTTAGCACGCCCTAAACCATCCACATATTGAATGGACTCCTGCACCTTATTTTTATTGTTAACTCCTTTCAGGCTGCCTGCAACTTCCTCGCGGGCTACAAAGGTTTTTACATAGTTTTCTGTTGTTTGTTGTGCCATCATTTGAATAGCACAGCAAAACATACTTATTAAAAGTATTAAATGCTTTTTCATTTTTTTGATGGTTTTTAGTTTCCGTAGTTATACTCGTTCTGCTGGAGGGTATTACCGTCCTGATCTTTTTGTTGAATAAGCCTGCCAAGCTCATCGTAGACAAAATAAGTCGGAATTCCGTTAGGGTCTGTCACAGTTGTAACCCCATATCCATAATCATATGTATAGGTAGTCATTTGAGCTCCCTTCTTGTAAACTCTGATTTCATCTAAGGCAGAGCCCGCAGTGATGGCATTAGCAAATGGTATTTCTCCGCTATACTTCCAAATACTTCCCTCCAGATACCAATAAGACATGACCATCTCTACTCCTACAGGAGGAGTGAAACTACCTTGGGTAAGGAAATTGAATGAGCCTACGTTTTGATACCGATCACCAGTTTTGGCTGAACCAGTTGCTGCGCTGAAGTTTTCTTCAAAACCTTCATAAAACACCTGATCCTCTTCTGCCCCTGTAATCGAAGCAATTGGGAAAAATCGTGAATCATACAAATAGGTTCTTACGACACCATCAGCTTCCTGGTCAATCAGATTTCTTTCTGAATCCCAGTTTAAGACCACTTCAGGCACATTATGATAGCTGCTATTTCGATTGCCGGCGTTGTTAATAGCTAATGTAAAATTTGACACTGGAACTCTAACCTGACTATCGAAAGTATAGACCGCAGAAAGATTCAAATCCGTATCATAATCATAGTATACTGCTCCGGTGACATATTCATTCCCGGATTCTTTTACTAAGCTCACCACTTCGATGGGAACAGATCTTAAGTGAAAGGTATTCATTACCAATACGCCAGGATGAGTTGGACTAACAACATCCTGTGAATAGTAAGTTCTCGAAATGACCTGTTGTCCGTTAACAAAAGCTCTCTTCTCTACTACATTCTGAACCTGCGTATCATATGTAGTCTCTGAATATGTTTCTAAAGAGTTAGTGCCATTGACATCAAATTGTGATGAAGACTGACTACTCATTTTTACATGGCCAAGAATCGTGGAATAAGATCCCAATTGATATTTAGAATCCGGAAAATTATTTCCCCCCAAAAAAGCGACTTTCAATCCAGGAATTGATTGACTATATATTTCATAATCATAAGTACTGCTGCTTACCACTACATCGGATGCATTTTTCGACTCAGACAGTATTAACAATCCACTTCTAAAACTCGAATCCGAAGGAGGGGCAAAAGGTGGAGAAAATTTGATGATATTAGGAGAAATATGATAGTTAGAGACCTGATTTCCTAAAGAGCCATCACTAGATTCCACTGTCACTCTTTTATATCCAATATGGTTTCCTTGTGTAGCGCCCAAATCAATGATATTGGAAGTTGAAACGATAGCCTGCTGACCACAATCGACCTGTGAACATTGATTCCCAAGATCACCTTCCAAACAAGAGAATTTCTGACTGTAGTATACAAATTGCTTTGGTTCTCCATAAATAAATCCACTGGAATTCCCATTCTCAAGCAGGTACTTGTAGTTGTTCTCAAGTAAAAGAGTTCCATCACTGTCGAATTTTTCGATCTTTGAAACTCTGACACCACCTGCTTCTTTATACGTTAGAAGCTCATTTGTATACTTTTTGTAAGTAATGCTAACAGAGACACGATCCCTGTCAGTGTTTCCCGATACACAGGACTTCCACTTTGCAAAGGTTTCTAAATAATAATCCCCTGGATCAAAGTCAATATTTAAAATATCTCCAGAGTCACCAGTTCCAAGGCTTAAGACAGGAGTTGACTCGCCAACTTTATAAATTTTGGCATATGGTGGTGACCCTCCTGTAAAGCTTGAAAATGCATGTATTTCAGTCACATTTATACGCAAAACAATCTTCTCACTTGCATCATTTGGATTTGCATTGACAGTGAATGATGATGTTTTCAAATCAGCGTTCCCACTTGAGCCTTGACATACATTTCCATTCGAACTTAATGATGGCCCTGCGTTAACCACCTTGTATTCATTTAAAGGCTGGCCATTGATATTCGCATAATCATGCAATTCGTAGGTATATTCATCATAACCACCTGTTGGGTAGGTTATTTTGTTTAATACACCAGACTGAGATCCAGCTAAACTTGGATCTCTATCGGCACTACCATAATAGACAAAACCATCCCCCACTTGATTCTCGATAGCGTAAACAGGAAACAGCGCATTACCATTTCCATTCTCAAACCCCCAGTAATCTCTGCTATTAGTATCTCTATCTTTCAGCTGACCTATGTAATCAAACAGATAGGGACTCTTCTCAAGCGTTCCGGAAGTTTCCTTTACTGACAAAAGCGTCAATCTATTGGTACTGTAATCATGTTCCAGGTCAAACGATTTGACGACCTGGTTAGCTACAGCATCTTTTATTTCTATTTTACCTAATTCGTAGAGACCAATTCCACTTAAATCTGTACGTGAAGCTCCATTTTTAAAATGTATTTCGATCGGATTATGCTCTCCGGAAATTTTTTTCAGGATTTTACCTTCAATGGTCAAAATGTTATTAGCATACTCCGTGATTCCTGCAAAATTACCTCCACAGCTTCCATTGTAAGAATGAACCCGAGTTGCGGAATTGTTAACCTGATGATTATTAATTGTGTAATTATCATAGGAGAAATCAATAAATCGGTTTTCTGTTGAAGATGAAGGAGTTTCTATTTTAGAAAGGAACCATGAGGAAGTATAAGAAATGGTATTTACAACACATGATGCATTTGCAAAAATTGTGGATGTGGTTTCCCTTTCATTAAAAGTGTATTTTACACCATTACTAACGGTTACCTCCCAACCTAATAAAGTAGTATTAAAACCACCTGACCATATGGGACTCACCTCCATCGGAGAATCAGAATCAACAACCAAATTCCCATCCCAATCAAACTGAAATTTCCCTGAATAACCGTTAACATTGAAATAAAAAACATCAGGTTGAGCGTCGGTACAACCATTACTAATTTCTTTCAGGTGATTGTACTTTACCTGCGAGTTTACAGAGGAAGTTAAAAACTCATAGGTTGTTTCACCTCTCAATGTTAGAAAGCCCTTTGCTCCGTTATTGGTGTTAAATTCATCAGGTTTTCCTCTCATGGATCTGGAAATGACTCCACCAGCTCCAAGGGTCCAACCTAATCCAACTCTGGACGAGGCTTCTTCAACCTGAAATCCACCTGATTTATATAGCAGACTCACTGGCATTTCTAAACTACCTTCTTTAAAGGTGGTAATAGGAATACTAATAGAAGTCTGTCCTGTGTATTCTGAAACCTGGTAGTCTACAAATCTCGACAGACTGGCGGCTTCCGGGGATGGAGGAATTACGCTGGGAGCATAACTCTTTTCCTGCCCATGCACCTTCCCTGCCAAACATAGGAATAGGCACACCAGTGCATTTATAATTATTTTCTTCATGGTTATTATTGATTAATGGTTTTTACTATTTTTCTAATTTTTCAATTCTATCAATCAGCGATTGAATCAAAGCTTCCTGCTTTTTCAATTGCTTATTTTGTACGGTTAGTTTTTTGATTTTTTCTTCCTGACTGATGGTATACAATGTCAGTTCTTCTACCTTTTCCAGTAAACTGGCACTTATTCTTGCCAACTCAATACCATTCGTTTCCACTTCACTGGCAGGAGGGATATTGGGCAAATGGCCGTTTTCAATGATGAATTTTGATACCTCTTCCAGAGATTTTAAATCATAGGATTCAGTAAATACATAATCAGGCCAGGGCCAGTTTTCAGCAAACATAACCTTGATCTCCTCCATAATAGCCTTGCCCTTTAGTGCCATGACATATTCTTCCGGTACCTTATCAGTATTAATGGCCAGCTTATTGAGCATGACAGTTGGATGAATCGTATTTCCGGTAACACTCCAGAGTCCTGAAGAATCTCCGCCCGAAACTCTCAAGCTGAAAATACCGCTAGATTGATTGTTTGCTGAAGTGATGGCTACATAATATTCTGAGCCAATGACTAAATTATCAAATGTCAGATTCACTTCCGTTTGACTACCCAGATAGACACATCCGTACTCTGTATTGAGATCACCGCCAAACAGTGCGATGGCATGGCTGGAAGTCGTAGTTCCGCTGGGATTTAGACCTCCTACAAAATCAATGGAAATTTCATTGCTGGTTGCCACAAACTTGAACCATCTGTTTTTACCTGCTACACAAGAAAACTGAGGTAAGATACTCGTTGCATTTGCAGTTGTGTAAAGATTGTTTTGGGATAACCACGATTTACTGTGTGGAAATGTGATAGCTCCTTCGGGATAATCATAATCAACATGGTCCTTTAATACCAGACCAAAATTTCCTCTTTTAGACGAATTTGGTGCCGAGACAGCTACTAAATAATTTTGGCCCACAACCAATTGATTAGATTGGATTCTGCCAGAATTGACTCCTCCATATTTACAATCGATTTGAGTCAGTGTTTCCGCATCAAAAACTGCCAGCGCATGCGCTGTGGGATTACCATCATTTAATGTGCCTTCAATAATAGACAAATCCATCAGACTTGTGGTTGCAGTAAATTTGAACCACCTGTTACGTCCGATAGCACATGTCCCACTTTCTCCCTGCACAGTAGCAGCTGCTGTACTATAAATCATAGAAGAACTCCAAAAGCTCTCATGTGGAATCATCACAGCTGATTCCATGAAATCATAGTCGACCTGATTTTTAACCGATAATCCAAAATTTCCCCGCTTAGATCCATTGGGAGCAATTACTGAAATGAAATAAGATGCACCCGGAGTAAGTTGATTAGTTTGTATTCTCGTAACTGAGCTATTATTGTAGTTACATTTAACCTCTTGTAGTGTTTCTGCATTGAAAATTGAAAGAGCATGTTTTGTTAATGAACCGCTGGGTTGTACCCCTTCAATCATTGAAACATCAATCTGCGTACTGGTTGCAATAAACCTAAACCATCGATTTCTTCCTGTTATACATGAGCTTTCCGGACCGTAAGGAAGTGCCGTGCCAGTACTGTAGGCGGTATTTGTTGAAGTCCAGCTGCTTTGATGTGGAATAGATATTGCCCCAACCGGATAATCATAGTCGGGAGTCATGAAAACATCCAGACCGAAAGCAGATCTTGTATTATATACTTCAAAAGAATAATAATATACTTTTCCAATGACCAGTGAATTGCTGGAAACACTCACAGAGCTTCCATAATTACCTGATTTTTCATGCGAAATGGAAACATAACTTCCGTCCGTTTGCTTATCCCAAAGCGTACCACGAGCTAAAACATTGCCGGGATTTGCCGTAATTCTTACAAATTCACTTGTTGCTGTAAATTTGAAAAATTTATTAGGATCACTTTTAGTGGCATGATTGGAAGGTGACCGTGGTTCCGAGTCCTGCATACCATCCAGGTTATAGAAATCATCACCGGAGGACCACTGGCTACCGGAAAATGACAATGTAATTGCCTCATCCGGAGTGTTCCCGCTCTGCCCATATACCTTAACTGCAAAACAAAGGAGCATGCAAACAAGTGCATGTAAAACTACTTTCTTCATGATTATTATTTCTCTTGTGGTTAATGATCTTTTGATCGTTGACTTTATCTAATTTAAAGTGCCGATGAATATTGGCAGTTCGATACAAAAATGCTGATTCATAGCTATCTATGATTGGCAAATTCAACTACTCAATATTCATCTTAAACCAAATCTGACAATCTGATTACTACTTTACTTTTCCAGTTTTTCTATTCTTTGGATCAACGCCTGAATCAGCGCTTCCTGGTTTTTTAGTTTGTTTTGCTGCTCGATGGTGTATAACGTAAGCTCTTCTATTTTTTCCAATAAACTAGCGTCCATTTTTGCCAACTCAAAACCATTGGTTTTCACTTCTCCGGCCGATGGAATATTGGGTAGGTGACCATTTGCTGCAATGAACTGCGATACCTCATCCAATGATTTCAATTTATACGCATCAGTAAACACATAATCCGGCCAGTTGTCGTTATCACATCGTACTTCCTTTGACCTGATTGCACCATTTACTGATAATTTATGAGTAGGATCAGTAGTACCAATGCCAATATGACCATTGGCTTTTATAGCAAAGGCAGTTTTGTTAACCGTCGGATCAAGTTCCAGCACATCTGGTATTCTTATATAAAACCCATCGTTGACATCATTCGCACGAATGTCCATCACTACATGGGAATTTATAGGTCCTGTGATTTGCATTCCTCCAACACTGCCTGGAACATCGGTCAAGCCGGATGTAAACCGATTAAAAGTAATCCCCGCTGCATCGCTCTTACCTACCCTCAGATTTCCATCTACATCCAGCTTATAACCGGGTGTGTTTGTTCCTATTCCTACGCCGTTTGCGTTTACCGTCATTTGGGTTTGATCGGCAACAATTAGTTGTACTGGTCTGGTGTTTCCAAGATCCTCACTACCCAAAATAAAAGCATTAGCCAAAGTCCCTGCAGATTTAGTACCCGCTTGTCCTTCAAAACCAATAAATCCACTAACAAGTCCTCCGTCTTGCAAAAATCTAATTTCGGGGTTATCAGACTCATTATTGTTATCGGTATCTGCCTCAATTGTTAGTGTAGCATCACCAGAGGTCAAAGAGGTCATGTGTAAAAGCGAAAGAGGATTAGCGGTCCCTAATCCGGTATATCCATTGTTCCCGTTGATCACAAACCTGTTGAAATTATCCACGTTATTGTATCTCGTTCCAATTCTAAAAAGGTTATCGGGCTGAGTGGGTCCGCCCCAATCAATATTAAATCCAAGATAGGCTTTAAGGCTTCCTCCATCCTGTGATAGCTCTATACGACTATTGTCTCCTTCATTGCTGTTATCAGTGTCTGCCTCTATTCTCAAAATGGCATCACCGCTTGTACCGGATGAGATCGTTTCAATGTTTTCCTGCGCTAATGTAATCCAAGAACACAGCATGAGTAAGCTAATGAATAAAAATCGTTTCATAACAGTTATTATTTTTAAAATTTAAAATGACAGTATAAAATCCCAACCAACCGGAAACCGGCAGAAGAAACTGGTTGTCGACAGAAATCATGACACAAACACCTTTAGAGCATTTCTAAAAACTCTATCAGTGATCAATATCACTATCAACTAAACAAATGATCAATAAAGCCTAAATGCTTCTATTAATCACTAAACATCATACGTAAAAATTGAATTGCTTTTTCACTATGGCTTTCAATTTTATGAACAATTTGGTAGTCATTATTTTATATCCTGACCAAAGATTTTACACAAAAATAGGTGAAACTATCCACAAAGAAAAGGAAATAATATACTGTTTTCAATTATTCACCTCAGATTTAATTTCCTTTCTCATCGTCAGAATTAGCAACTCTAACCGTCATATATTATTGATTTTCAGATGCTTAACATATATATTGATAGTTAATAAATTAGCTAAATCTATATCTGCATTTTAAATAGATTTATTTGTTTAACAATTCATATAGAAATAAATTCTATATTTGTTTAACAAAACATATACTAATGGGTAAAACATACTTGGGAGAATTTGAAGAATTGGTATTGACGATTGTTGCTTTGCTAAATGATGATGCCTATGGCAACTCGATCGTAAAAGCTATCAAAGCGCATCAGGACAGGACTGTGAATCTTAGCGCTGTTCATGTGACACTTTACCGACTAGAGGATAAAGGCTTTGTGAAATCTGATATGGGAGGCGCCACAAACGAACGGGGCGGTAGGCGTAAACGGTATTTTCACATCACCAATACCGGAATTGCATTGCTCAAGGAAATCAAAACATCCAGAACAGAGCTCTGGAATATGATCCCAAAACTCCAGTTTAGCACATGAGCAATCCTGTTCCTTCGGAATTTTTTGTCAGAATATTTCTTTGGTTCTGCCCCGATCATTTACAGGAAAGTATCCTTGGTGACCTGGAAGAACAGTTTACCGAAGATGCAGCTGAAATTGGCAAACGCAAAGCGCAATTCAGGTTTGCATGGAATGTAGTCAGGTTTATCAGGCCTGGTATTTTACTCAGAAGAAAACTCAAAACTCAATATAACAACATAGCGATGTATAAAAATTATTTCAAAATCGCCTACAGGAATCTGGTCAGGCATAAGTTCTTTTCCATCATCAATGTAGCAGGCCTTAGCCTGGGACTAGTGATGAGTCTTTTCATAGTAACGCACATTCTAAAGGAACTCAGTTACGAAAAGTCATTTAAAAATTATGATCAAATCTATAGGCTATCGGGCGACGATTGGGCAAGAATTGCACCACCCTATGCACGTGAATTCAGACAATTCGTACCGGAAACAAAAGCTGTAGGGTGGTTGTTCTCATTTGGATCTTCTATCATCTCACTAAATCAGGAACAATATTTTGCAGAAAAGCCTTTTATGGCTGATCCTGAAATCTTAAAAGTATTCAACTTCAATTTTCTGGAAGGAGATGCAACTGACGCATTAGATGCTCCTGGCAGCATCGTACTCACGAATTCCCTGGCAAAACGGCTTTTCAAAGATGGTGAGGAAAGAATCGGTCAAACTGTTTCCAGTTTTGGTGATAGAAAATATGAAGTTACCGGCATCATTGAAGACCTTCCCAAGAACTCTCACATCAAACTGGATTTTATCATTTCGGGTGCAAACTCTTTTATATCGGAAAGCACTTCCCGATCCTGGTCAGCTACTTCGGTCTATTGTCTATTTGAAAATGACCAACAAGTTGCAAATGCTAAAGCCAAATTGCTCGATTTTCAGGTCAGCTTCCTGGACGGTGCTGCCACAAGAGAAGAGATCATTTCAGAAAATCTGCTTTTAAAGTTAGAACCAATAACCGACATTCACCTGCATTCTCATAAAGAAAAAGAACTGGAGGCTAATAGCGACATGTCTTTTATTTACATCTTTGGCACTCTTGGCGTTTTCATTCTCCTGATCGTCATCATCAATTTTATCAATCTTTACGTCGCTCAAACTTTGAATCGGCTGAAGGAGATTGGCATCAGAAAAGTAATGGGCGCTTATAGAAAACATTTGATTGGCCAGTTTCTGTGTGAAGCTTTTTTCCTTGTTTTGATTGCCGCGGCTATTGCTATGCTGATCGCCTACGTAATGTTACCATTTTACAATAACCTCGCGGGAATCACTTTGACAGTTGCTGAGTTATTTTCACCTCAGTTGATCAGTATTTTGCTCTTATTAGTTTTGGTCGTTGGCTCTATAGCCGGTGGTTATCCTGCTATTTACCTATCAGGGTTTGGGATCAATGAAGGTCTGAAAACCAAGCTCTTCAAAGTAAGTCATAAGTTACCACTAAGAACTGTAATGGTTGCATTTCAGTTTTTTATCTCTGTTGCTTTGTTAACCGCTACATTGATTGTAAGCAGTCAAATGAATTTTATTCAGGATAAGGAGCTGGGTTTTGCCCGTGAAGAGGTATTGGCGATCAAACTACATGGAGAAATATTCAATGAGGCCACTTCAAATATTGATAATGTAAGACATGAACTAACATCGCATGCGGATGTAGAACAAGTTTCTCTTGTCTCTGAATTAGTCGGAAACAGGTTTGGGGTAGAACGCTTTGCTTTGCAGCAAGCTCCTGAAAACACCTTCAGTTTCAGGTATGTATTTACCGATAATTGGTTTGCAGAAACTATGGGACTCGACTATATAGATGGTGATTCCGGTAACAAAAATGCCACAGAGATCAGTTATGTGCTTAATGAAACAGCTGCGGCATCTCTCCAATCTGATCAGTTGATTGGTCAGCAGGCCTTCAACTCCTTTGCAGAAACCAGTGGAAAAGTGAAAGGTATTGTGAAAGATTTCAATTTCACCTCCCTACACAATCCTGTCGAGCCATTAGTTATTCAAATTTCACATGACCCTCAATATTTTGGTTACCTGTTGATCAGAATGAAAACTGATAATCTGAAAAACACGCTTACTAAAATAGAAGAGACGATTAACGAATTTGCACCGAATGATGTGATTATCTCCTATTTCATCGATGACAAAATGGATCAGCTTTACAGATCCGAAAGTAACATGCTTTCTGTTTTTAAGATTTTCTCTGGCACCATCATATGTTTAGCCTCACTCGGTTTATTTGCGCTTTTTGCATTTATCTCTCAGGCGCGCACCAAGGAATTGGGAATCAGAAAAACCCTGGGGGCAAACCTTGGGCAATTACTCATGCTGATGTCTAAAAGTTATCTGGTAATTCTTTTAATCACAATCATTGCAGCTATTCCGCTCACATGGTATCTGGCGGATGACTGGCTGTCAAACTTTGCCTTTAGAATATCGATGGAGTGGTGGCATTTTACCTTACCCGGAATAGGAGTATTGACAATGGCTGCAATTGCTATTTTGTCACAGTCTTGGAAGGTTGCCAACAACAATCCTATCGATTCGTTACAGGATGAATAAACCGAATCGGTAATTTTAGAAAGACTTCAAATAATCCCCGGGAATACTACTCCTGGGGCTATTTTTTAGATTTAAAAACTATCTAGATGCAATCCTAAGACTTTAACTTCTGTGAATTATATAATTATTGATAGTCGAGCTGATGTCTCACCTCATAGTGATTGACCCTTTCCTGATACCTGCTCAGCAGTTTTCTGGCTTCCTCAGGAATATGTGCAACATCATAATCTTCTCCTACAAAGTCTTTGACATTTTCCAGTTTATTAAACCACATCATGGAGATAAACTCCACCTCATCAGTGCCTTCCTTTCTGAGGAATTGCATCCCCTGATAGCCTATAATTTTCATTTTTTCGATCTCACGAAAAACCTTTTCTCTAACCAGTTTTTCGTAAGCGTCTGCATTTTCGGGAAGCGTCCACCCATACCAAATTCTAGTAATCATCCTGTCGATCAATATTTATGTTTATGCTTCACATCCACCATTTTCTTCTCTGACTTAGTCTTCAATGCATAGTTAAAGCCATTGTATACACTATATCCGCCATGATTTCCCTGATTATCGATGGCAATGAACCCTGCTTGTAGATTCTCCAGATTTTCATGCTTTCTTAGAATTCTTTCTACAGCCTCTCGGCAGGCTTCTTCCGGACTCGCACCTGCACGCATTAACTCCACCACTGTGTGGCTACCCGCGATCCTGATGATGGCCTCTCCCATCCCTGTAGCGGTAGCTGCTCCTACTTCGTTATCCACAAAAAGCCCGGCTCCAATAATTGGTGAATCTCCTACTCTTCCGTGCATTTTATATGCCATTCCGCTGGTTGTACATGCCCCGCTCAAATCTCCATTATCATCCATCGCTACCATTCCGATAGTATCATGATTTTCGATGTTTACTATTGTCTGATACTTGCTTTCTTTCAGCCATTTTTCGTAGGCTGTCATAGCACCCGGCTGTGGGATTTTCACTTTACTCCTCTCAAATCCGTTGGCAATGGCAAATTCGTAAGCACCCTGGCCAACGAGCATCACATGTGGCGTATCTTCCATCACCTTTCGGGCAACATCAATCGGGTGATCAATGTGCTGTAAAAATGCTACAGCGCCACATCTGCTTTTTTCATCCATGAGACAGGCATCCAACGTCACCTTACCTTCGCGATCGGGGTTTCCTCCCAGCCCAACACTTCTGTTGCTAAGATCAGCCTCTGTAACGGCAACACCTTTTTGCACTGCATCTATCGCCTTTCCTCCATTTTCGATCACAGACCAGGCACCTTCGTTGGCGGCAAGTCCGTGATTCCATGTAGAGATCACAATGGCAGAGCCTTTTTTATTTTCACTTGTGCCTTTGGCAGAAATATCGAGTGGGTTTGCCAATGCACCTCCAGCCAGGAGGATACCTCCCTTCAAAAAATCTCTTCTGTTTGCCATAATCATCGTTTAGAGTTCGTCCAATGGCCCTGGATTACGGTTGAAGATGTTTTATACAACTGAACCTTATTTATTGACCATTCATCGGCTATTTAAAATTCCATCAATATAACAGAATAACTTCGAATAAGAAACAAAACTAATACAGTACATTATGGAATTATTTATTTGGTATAATACAGAGACAAAGAATTGTAGCATGACTCTGAAGGGTCACAACGATGAATTACTGCAATCGGGCAAAGCTGAAAAATTTTTATTCATTAGCAAGCTCATTCTCAAGAGCCGCAAAGACTATCGAAAGGCATTGAGGATTTTTATCAAACTTACCAGAACTTATCAGTTGATCAATCAGTACAATTTTGATTGATAGGCTCTGAGCTGTTCCTGATCTGCGCCAACACCGCCGCAAACGATCACTAATACCTTTTCTTCCGGTTGAATCTTTACTTCGTTATCATAAACATAAGAGATCGCCGCACCACAGGCTGGCTCTACCAGTACATTGTATTCATCGAGAAAACGATCCACCGCCAAAAGTGCTTTTTGATCGCTTATTACGTAGGGACTTACATGTTGATTTTTAGCCAGCTCCAATGTTTGACTGGCAATTTGCTTTGCCCCCAGGCTGGTCGCGATGGTATCAATCTTATCGAGTGCTACCAGTTTACCAGATCGATAGGATGCCGCAAAAGAGGCTGCACCAGTTGTTTCGGCCGCAATTACCAGCGAATTCCAGCCATTTCTTTTCATTCCTTCAAAAACACCATTGATTAATCCTCCCCCACCAACAGCTACAATGATTTTATCGGGTTCTGCTATCTCAGCAGCGCATTCATCAATTACCGAAGAGTGACCCTGCCACAATAGCGGATGATCAAATGGGGAAATATATGGTAAATCCCTTTCTTTTGACAAAGCGGTCGCGTGCTGATGGGCTTCATTCCAATCTTTCCCAATCACCTCCACATCTGCACCCAATTCTTTGATTTTTGTCACCATCCTTGAGGCAGTCGTTTCCGGCACGATTACTTTTACCTTAACCTTTAACTTCATACCCACATAAGCCAATGAATAGCCTGCATTGCCTCCCGAAGATGCCACAAATTCTGTTTTACCTTTGGCTATGTAATCTCTGCATATCACTTCCATTCCCCGAATCTTGAACGAACCTGAAGGCTGATAGCAATCCATCTTATAGAAGACATTTCTATTGTAAGCGGCTTTTAGATAATGCGACTGATATAGTGGGGTATTTTTATAAAGGGTCTGATTCATTCAGGTGCCATTTGGGTTTGACTCAAAACTATTCAGATTCATCCGAAAAACTCAATACAACACCACACCCTATCAAAAAAAGTCAGGAATTCTCCAAGAATCCCTGACTAAAAACTATAACCAACCTAACTATAAAATATCCTTACCTGCAATCAGACATCCTAAAATGGATCCGACCACATTTCATTTGTATACACATCATTACCTGTTAATGTTTTAAGAAAGGCGATCACCGCTTCCTTTTCCTCGGTGGTCATTGCCAGGTCTTGTCCTCCTCCTCTGGAGAGTCTTCTGTCTGTATTTTGTGATGCTGTAATGTTATTGTAGTGATCCATGACTGCTTCAATGTCCATATCACCAGTATGCATGAATTGCCCGTTACTACTTCCTGACGGATTGAAGAGGTCTCTCAGACTTGGAGATCTGGTAACATTTGTATCAGTACCTCCACCAATTGAGCTGATTAGTCCATTGTTCTGCGAATCAGGGTCAATATCGAATTCAGGAGACCTGTGGCAGGAATTACAACCGAGTCCACCGCCTATTCTGAGGCCGTTATTGTTGAACTCTACTCTACCCATATATAATCTTTTACCTTCATTTTCCTGAGCTGAAAAATTCGAAAAGTTAGCTCCTATATTATTATTGGCATTTGCCAACCCATTGTCGTATCTGGAATCAAAAGACTGAATGCTTCTTATAAATTGTGCCAGGGCACTTTGCATTCGGCTTTCTGTAATTTGTTGATCACCGAAGGCATGGGTAAACAATTCCTGATAATAGGGGATATCTTGTAATTTCTCGATCAAGTCATCGATATCTTCATCACCAGATTCTCCGCTAAAACCCATTTCTACATGATCCTGAATAGGTTGTGTGGTTTGAAATTCCAATGTGCTGGCTCTCTCATCCCAGAAAAATTTGTCCTCATCAGCAAAACGTGCATTGATCAATCTCATCGAATGTCTTCCTGTAACGCCATTTACTCCCGCTGATGCCTGCAAATTATCACTGAACCCAAACTCCTGTTGATGGCAACTGGCACATGAAATGGTATTGTCCGATGACAACTGCTTGTCATAAAAAAGTACTCTTCCGAGAGTGGCTCCCTCATTGCTGATCTCATTGCCCGCGGTGTTGTCTTTGCTGATGTAAGATGGAATTGACTGATTCTCATAATCGGGTAGATTATTCATATCAATTCTTCCTCCAAATGTACTACTGATGGCAGACTGGTCGACTGTTTCGTTCATCTCTTCTTCCTCACTTATAGACTCTGTGGTGTTACAAGACCAAAAAGTGATCATGAAAAAGGCCGCTGTTATTATTCCTACTGGTATCTTATTCATACAATTTAACCTTACGTTTCTGATGCTAAGACGGGAAGATTTGAACTTACCCTACCGCAGCAGTATGGCGGGTCAAATTCAAATGTGGTCCACTTTGAATAATCACTATATCTGTGTAATGGAAAATAGTTATTTGTAGAAATTAGGGTATTTTTTATCGACTGCCGCTTTTATACAGAGTAGTGAGTGAGTTTAAAAGGGATCAATCGGAAAAGTTGTGGACCTTCAAGTAAGTTTATTCCTGCAAAATACAAATCTACTATTATTTAGGTGGATCGAGCTGAATATCAGCTAATTGGTAAGATTAACGATTTAGAAAGAGTGAGGCTGAGAGCAAGCCTGCCTATCGGCAGACAGGTAAAGAATTACTCGTACAGAAAATCTGCCTGATCTTTTAAAAGCATACTCAGAGCTGTTTTTGAAAGGATAAATCAGGATCAAGCGTAAAAGCTGTGAGGAGATTGAACCTGGCTAAGATTGAAATACTGTTTTCAAACGAATTGTTTTTTTTCATTTCAAGGCTAATCTGATTGCAAATTATTAGCGGTCAGCCTTTCTAAGTGAAGGAGGGCTGGGTGGTGCGCCACTGCGACAGCCAAAACACCCGGTAAAGCCGGGATGCATTGATTGTTTTGGTCGCTCGATCCGATAGATCTTTTTGTCGGCAGCCGACGGATCGAAGCGACGCTATTCGTTTTTGTAGTGGTCCGCCCGGCATGACAAAAATGAAGGCTATAGATTGGAGAAAATTCTATAGCAATTCAATCCGATTGAGTAATTAAAAAAATAGGATTTATAAAAGCTGCACCACAGGAATTTGGATTGATTCGTAAATCAACGAACGGGTATTTATTGTTGTAAATAAAACGTCCCTCCGGACCGTTACAGTACCGGAGGGACAAAGAGTGAGTAGATATGAAAAGAGTTTATGAGTTTCAATAAAAATCCTCTTTCGGTAGTTACTCCGAAAGAGGAGTTGTTGTTGTTTCACCTGTCAAAGTGAATGAGTTTTGAGTTTCCCCACCTTCGCCTGAGCGAAGATGAGTTTCTTTTCCAACTCCTGAGTGGGGAGTTTAGAATACCTTGTAAATATTAGTGCCGTCAGCGTCCATTAAAAATTCCGCTTTTCTCTTCATGGAAATCAAATCCTTGTTTGTCTTGTCATCCCATTGTTCCTGAGAACCGGTAAAAATCAGCTGATCGTTGCTGTCATATATTTTGAATGTTACTTTATTAATGTCTGCGAATAATTTCTCTTCTGCATCAGCAGCTTCCATAGCAGCTATCATCGTAAGCTTGCTTGCTGGTATGGAA
>JBCBHL010000063.1:0-25269 GCA_038525605.1 Bacteroidota bacterium | reverse complement strand
CTTGCTTTCGGCAATTTTCTCCTTATTGAGTGTATTGCCTATAAAATCCCTGTACAGTGATGGTTTAGGAAGCGATTTATACAGCGGAATCTCTGAACCTACTTACCCACTTAATTTGTCAAATACACTGATCGACGGTGAAACTACTATTGTCACCTCTCAGGCGATGTTGTCTGCTGAGCTACGGGATATGATAAAAAAAGTCTCTGGTGACCTGAAAGTTAGTCCCGCAGTACTGTTTCATGCAGCTTTTGGATTAGTTGTTGCCAGATGCAGTAATACTGACTATGCGCTTTTCGGATCATTGTTCTTAGGAAGATTACAGGGAGCCAAAGGATCAGACTCTTCTCTTGGTCTTTTCATGAATACCTTGCCGGTACTATTAGATGTGAAAGGCGATGTGTCAGCCTACATCAATCACGTGAATGACAGATTAAAGGAGCTTTTGAATTTCGAGCAGACACCTATTTCAAAAGTGCATCAGTGGAGCGGAATCCCTACAGAAATTCCGATGTTCAGTGCCTTACTGAATTATCGCCATTCTGCACCTGAATCATCTGATGTTGTAGCTGATTTTGGTGGAGAGGTACTTGCTGGAGATCAAAGGACGAATTATCCTTTCAACATCGAAGTAGATGATTTTGGCAATGACTTTGGGTTAAGGGTTTCGGGTAATGGTTTGGATACTGATCAGGTATTGTCCTACATGGAAGAATCCTTAAAGACAATCCTGCAACATTTTGTGAATGAATCTCAGGCAGTTTCTTCTGTCAGTTCATCGTCAATTATTTCCGAAGAAGAAAAGCATCAGCTGCTGGAAGTATTTAATGATACTACAACCAGTTTCCCGACAGATCAGACAATCCTTGATTTATTCGAATTACAAGTTCAGAAAGCACCTGATGCTACTGCATTTGTTTTCAATGAAAAAGCCGTCAGTTATCAGAATTTGGACAAGCAATCCAATCAATTGGCACGCTACCTGATAGAAAACCAGATCTCTTCGGGAGATTTCGTTGGCGTTTGTCTGGAGAGAGGGACAGAATTGATTATCAGTATTTTAGGAATTCTGAAATCAGGTGCTGTCTATGTGCCAATTGAACCAACATATCCGCAGGATCGAATACGCTACATAATCGAAGATGCTGCAATTAAAACGGTGATCAGCAGTTCTTACAGTAACTACCGTCTAGCTGATTTTGCAGTAGAGAACATTATTTTACTGGATACAGTTTCTAAAGCAATCAAGGAATTACCAACTGAAGCTGTATCGGTTACTTTGTCGGCGAATGATCTGGCATATGTAATTTATACCTCAGGAAGTACTGGAAAACCGAAAGGTGTATTAATAGAGCATAGCAGTATCTGTAATACCATACAGGGACAAATTGAACTATTCTCTCTTTCTAGTGAGGACAACTGTCTCCAATTTGCTAGCCCATCATTTGATGCTTCTGTGTGGGAAATATTACTCACCTTATTATCGGGAGCAACGCTGTGTATCATCGAAGAATCAGAGAAGTACGAAATTGACTATTTCGTCAAATTCATTGAGGAGCAAAATATAACATTCTCAACCTTACCACCTGCATTTTTCAGGTTGTTGGATGTTGAAAAAATAGCCGGTATCAAAACATTGGTAACAGCAGGAGAGGCCGCACCTGTCGAAAATGCGCAGTTATTTGCAAAAATCGGTAATTATTTCAATGCCTATGGTCCTACGGAAACCAGTATCTGTGCTACAATTTTCAAAGGAACCAGGGATACATTAGTTCCTATTGGATCACCAATTGCGAATGTTACTGCTTACGTGCTGAATGAGTCTCTGGAATTAGTACCGATGGGTGCTGTAGGAGAGTTGTTCGTTGGTGGTTCGGGACTGGCAAGAGGGTATTTAAATCAGGAAGCATTAACAGCAGAAAGGTTTGTTGCCAACCCATTTAAATCAGGGGAAAGGCTTTACAAAACCGGGGACTTAGTCCGGTGGTTACCTGATGGCAACCTGGAATTTACAGGTAGAAAAGATGATCAGGTCAAGATTCGTGGTTATCGGATCGAATTGGGTGAAGTAGAGAATAACCTGTCTTTGCTTCCTGCAATCCAGCAATGTTGTGTTCTGGCACAGGAAGATGGAAACGGTCACAATCGATTGTTTGCCTACGTGGTGATAGAAGCCGAAGGCAATGGAGAATTGACTACAGATAACTGGAAGGACTCTTTACAGGAACAATTACAACAGCACTTGCCTGAGTACATGATTCCACAATTGTGGGTTCAATTGGATACACTGCCACTGACAAATAGCGGGAAAGTAGATAAAAAGGCTTTACCTGCTTTGGATGGTTCAGCATTATCCAGTAAGGAATATGTAGCTCCCGGAACTGGAACTGAGGAACAGTTAGTTGCTATCTGGCAGGAATTACTGGGAGTTGAAAAGGTTGGGATTTACGATAATTTCTTCGAGTTGGGTGGGCATAGCCTGCTGGCAACTCGTTTGGTATCTACCATTCGAAAAAAGATGGATGTTGAGATAAACATCCGTGATGTCTTTGTCAAGCCTGTTTTAGCAGATTTAGGAATTTATCTGGAGCAGATTGATGAAGGTACTTTATTACCGGAAGTTACACGTGCTGATCAGGAATTAGAAAGAATTCCATTATCATTCAGTCAGGAACGTTTATGGTTTTTAGATCAGTTGCAGGGAAGTCCGGAGTATCACCAGCCCTTTGCATTGCGTCTTACCGGAGACCTGGATAAGCAAATGTTGTCCTGGAGTCTGAAACAGGTTGTGAGCCGTCATGAAGTGCTTCGTACGGTCATTCACTCTGATGAGGGAGTGGGTTATCAAAAAGTGCTGGCAGCTGATGATTGGGAGTTATCGCTGAAAGATCTGAGTGAAGACAAATCACTCTTATCAGAGGACTTGCAGGCATTTTTGATGACACCCTTTGATCTGAGTACAGATTACATGTTCCGTGCTTGCCTGTATCAGGTTGAAAGTAATGAATACGTATTGGCCGGAGTCTTCCATCATATTTCCAGTGATGGGTGGTCTCAAGGTATATTACTAAGTGACTTTATGACCTTCTATGGTGCTTATGTCACAGGAAAAGGGGCTGATTTATCACCATTACCATTACAATACACGGATTATGCCGTCTGGCAGCGAACCCATCTGGAAGGTGATTTGATGGATAATCAATTGATCTACTGGGAAGGTCAGTTAAAAGGTGTTAGTACCTTGAACCTGCCGACAGATTTTGCCCGTCCAAATGTTCAGAGTGTTTCAGGAGCAAACCTCTCTTTTGAGTTGGGAAGTGACCTAAGCGCTGAAATCAGCTTATTGAGCCAACGGCAGGGAGCCACTGTTTTCATGACACTGCTGGCTGCATTCAAAGTATTATTGAGCAGGTATAGCGGTCAGGAAGATATTTGTGTGGGAACACCTATTGCCAATCGTACCCAGAAGGAGCTGGAAGGTGTGATTGGATTCTTCGTTAATACGCTGGCGTTACGCACTTTGGTGAATGAAGAGAGCTCTTTTGCAGGCTTGTTAGAGGAAATCAAACAGACTACTCTGGGCGCTTATGATCATCAGCAGGTACCATTTGAGAAAGTGGTAGAACGCGTGGTAAAAACACGTGATATGAGCACAAGTCCATTATTCCAGGTATTATTTGTATTACAGAATACCCCTGTAGCAGAAAATGCCGATATCAGCAAAATAGATGGTCTGAATATCTCTCACTATGAAGAACTGGGGGACGTTACCTCCAAATTCGACTTGACAATGACTGTCAATGAGATCGAAGGTAATTTCTCCATCGATATCAATTATTGTAAGGATCTTTTTAAAGAAGCAACAATTCTACAGTTGTTTACTCACTTCCAAAAATTGTTGACTGCTGTTGTAGAGACTCCTACCGTACAGTTAAGCAGCATAACGATGCTGGAGGAAGAAGAAAGACATCAACTACTGAATGTTTTCAATGATACTTCAGTGAATTATCCACATGATCAGACTATTGTTGATTTGATCGAAGAGCAGGTGATGAAAACCCCTGAAGCTACTGCTGTAGTTTATGAAGGGGAATCATTAAGCTATCAGCAATTAAATGAGCGCTCTAATCAATTGGCACGCTATTTAAAGAGTCTGGGTATTGCTTCCGATGATTTGATTGGTATTAGCATCAATCGCCGACCTGAGATGATCATTGGAATTCTGGGAATTTTAAAATCAGGAGGTGCGTATGTTCCGATCGATCCTGAATATCCACAATCCAGAATAGAATATATGCTGGAAGATTCAGGGGTGAAGGTAGTTTTGAGTGCTGAAGATTGTCTTTCTGTATTTTCAGATACAACAAAACCTGAGGTAATCTCACTAGATACAGATTGGTCACAGAAAATTGCCAAACGATCAATCAAAAATCTGAAAAGAGTTGCTTCTCCTGAACACCTGGCCTATGTGATTTATACATCAGGAAGTACAGGAAATCCGAAGGGGGTTATGAATTCCCATCACGGTATCTTGAATCGTCTCTTATGGACACAGGGAACCTATGGACTGACTTCAGAAGATGTCGTACTGCAGAAGACCACTTTTAGTTTCGACGTATCTGTCTGGGAACTTCTATGGCCGTTGATGAGCGGTTCAAAATTAGTATTTGCACGTCCGGGCGGCCAGGGAGATGTAACGTACCTAAAAGGACTGATCGAATCAGAGCAGGTTACTACCATTCACTTTGTTCCTTCTATGCTGGCGGTCTTTTTAGCAGGATCATCTGCTGGTGATTGTAGTTCATTAAGAAGGGTATTATGTAGTGGAGAAGCTTTGACACTGGAGCATGTAAGATCATTCAGGGAGCTGTTTCCAACCATTAGGTTTGATAATTTATATGGACCAACTGAAGCTGCTATTGACGTGAGTAGCTGGTCTGTACCTGAAGAGGTATCGGATATTGCCAGGGTTCCCATCGGACGTCCGGTTTCTAATACCCGCTTGTATGTGCTGGATGCACATGAAAGTCTTGTGCCAATAGGTGTTGTGGGTGAATTGTGTATTGGAGGAGATCAGGTAGCACTAGGTTATCTCAACAAAGAATTGTTAACCAAAGAAAAGTTCGTCGCTAATCCATTTAATGAGGGAGATTTTCTCTATAAAACCGGTGATTTAGCGCGCTGGTTACCTGATGGAACTGTGGAATATGTTGGTAGAAAAGATACCCAGGTAAAGGTAAGAGGGTATAGAATTGAGTTGGGTGAAATTGAAAACAACTTGTCTCTGCTTTCTGGTGTCACAAATTGCTGTGTAATGGCCAGTGTAGACAGCGAAGGAAATAACCGCTTGGTCGCATATGTGGTGTTGGATGGAGAATTGGACAACACTGATTGGAAGGCTGATTTGCAAGCGTCTTTGAAGGAAGGTTTACCGGAGTACATGGTGCCCAGGTTGTGGATAAAGCTTGATGAGATGCCTTTAACAGTTAATGGCAAATTAAACAGGAAGGCCTTACCGGATGTAGATGACGAAGCACTTTCCAGTAAGGAATATGTTGCCCCGGGAACGGATACCGAAAAACAGTTAGTCGCCATTTGGCAGGAATTGTTAGGAGTAGAAAAAATAGGAATTCATGATAATTTCTTCGAATTGGGTGGTCACAGCTTATTGGCAACCCGCCTGGTCTCCATGATTCGCAAAGAGTTGGACATTGAAATCGCAATTCGCGAAATATTCAACTTCAGCACAGTGGAAGAATTATCGTCTTACCTGGAATATAAAGTAGTTCAGTTTAATGATGCTATGGATGAAGATAGCATGGTAGATATTGAGTTTTAAATGAAATTAAAAAGTATATGGAGCTTTTAAATCTTTTTAAGAAAGCAAATAAAAAAGGCATCAAATTAGCACTCAGGAATGGAAAATTAAGTGTTAAATCAAATGCAGCAATAGATCCTGAATTACTTTTAGAGATAAAGACCAATAAGGACGCAATTGTTGCTTATCTGGAAAAATATGATAAGAAAAACATAGCTGCGGAACTTTTGGAAAAGTATCAGCATGAAGATACCAATAAAGATTTATTAGAAAAGATTGTTCCAACGACTGAAAACAGACCGGAGCAGATTCCTTTGTCTTTTGGACAGGAGCGTCTGTGGTTTTTGGATCAGTTGCAGGGAAGTTTGGAATACCACCTTCCTTTTGCCTACAGTTTTTCAGGTAATTTGGATAAACAGGCACTGGCTACCAGTCTTCAACAAGTGGTCGAACGTCATGAAATATTGCGTACTGTCATTTATTCCATTGAAGGTGTGGGTTATCAAAAAGTACTGTCAGCAGATCAATGGGAATTATCTTTTAAGAATTTAAGTAAAAACGACGCTTCTTTAACGGCGGATATCAAGTCGTTTTTATCTGCCCCTTTTGATTTGAGTAGTGATTACATGTTCCGCGCTTGCTTATATCAGACAGGTGATAATCAACATGTTCTGGCAGGAGTGTTCCATCATATTTCGAGTGATGGATGGTCGCAAGGTATCCTATTAAGGGAGTTTATGACGCTTTATCATGCGCATGTTTCCAAAGAGGAAATAGCACTTCCCCAATTGCCATTACAATATATCGATTACGCGCTCTGGCAGCGCAACTACCTGGAAGGTGCTGTAATAGACAAGCAACTGTCATACTGGGAGCATAAACTGGAGGATGTAAGCGCTTTACAGATTCCAACAGACCACGCCCGCCCGACTGTTCAAAGTGTGGCGGGAGCAAATTTTTCATTTGAGTTGAATAAGCAGTTAAGTACAGATATCAACTCTTTGAGTAAGAAAGAGGGAGTGACAGTCTTTATGACCCTGCTGAGTGCTTTTAAAATATTGTTAAGCAGATATAGCGGCCAGGAAGACATTTGTGTGGGAACTCCAATTGCCAATCGTACGCAAAGGGAATTGGAAGGGATGATAGGCTTCTTTGTAAATACCCTGGCACTTCGAACAGAAGTCAAAAATGATGTTTCTTTTCAGGAACTATTACAATCGGTGAAACAAACGACCCTTGAGGCCTATGATCATCAGCAGATTCCTTTCGAGAATATCGTTGAAAGAGTGGTGAAAACCCGTGATATGAGTATGACTCCATTGTTTCAGACAATGTTCATATTACAGAATATACCCGATGTAGCTCAAACTGAAATGGATGGTATTACGCTTTCCAGACATGAAGAGCAAGGTCAGATCACTTCGAAGTTTGATATTACTGTCACACTTAGAGAAACTAATAATCGTTTTACTGTTGACGTTAACTACTGTACTGATTTGTTCGAAGAAGACACGATTCAACGGATGTTTAGTCATTACCGGGAGTTGCTGGCTGCCATTGTAAAAACTCCATCTGCGAGATTAGCTGAACTGTCAACAATTCAGAAATCAGAAAAGCAGCAGTTACTGGAAGCGTTCAACGATACGGCTCAGAGCTATCCGAAAGACCAAACCTTAGTTGATTTATTTGAAACGCAGGCAGCAAAATCACCGAAAGCTACAGCCATTGTCTTCGAAGGAGAGTCATTAACCTATCAGCAGTTGAATGAGCGATCCAATCAACTGGCCGGTTTCCTGAGTAAACAGGGTATTGGCCCTGATAAATTGGTAGGAATTTCTATCAACCGTAGTTTGGAGATGCTGATTGGTATCCTAGGAATTCTGAAATCTGGCGGAGCTTATGTGCCGATTGATCCGGAATATCCACAGGATCGGATCGACTACATGCTGGAAGATTCCGGTGTCAGTGTGATATTGACTTCCGGCGATTGCGTTGAATCATTTTCTGGTAAAGATCAGCTGGAAATTGTTTTATTAGATCAGGAGTGGGGGAAAAAGATTGGGAATCAATCAGTTAATAACCTCAGCAGAATAGCTACTCCTGAAAACCTGGCTTATGTAATCTATACTTCAGGTAGTACCGGTAAGCCGAAAGGTGTGATGAATTCCCATAAAGGAATATTGAACCAGTTATTGTGGACAAAGGATACCTATGGATTAACATCAGAAGATGTAGTCCTCCAAAAAACCACTTTTAGCTTTGATGTATCTGTTTGGGAAATACTATGGCCGGTAATCAGTGGGGCAAAATTAGTATTTACACGTCCGGGAGGTCAGGCAGATGTCTATTATCTGAAAGGATTGATTGAATCCGAGCAAGTGACAACAATCCATTTTGTACCGTCGATGCTTGGTGTATTTTTAGCTGGCTCATCAATTGGAGAAAGTAATTCTTTACGAAGAGTGATCTGCAGTGGAGAAGCCTTAACTGTTGAACAAGTAAGATCATTCAGAGAGCTTTTTCCAACAGTCAGGTTTGATAACTTATATGGTCCAACCGAAGCATCAGTTCATGTCACTATCTGGTCAGCACCGGAAGATGTCAGTTCACTGACCCGAGTTCCTATTGGCAGGCCGGTTGCTAATACCAGTCTGTATGTTTTGGATAGCAGTGACAACATTGTACCGATAGGTGTGATAGGGGAACTGTGTGTAGGAGGTGATCAGGTGGCCAAAGGATATCTAAACAGGTCAGATTTAACAAAAGAGAAATTTGTAGCCAATCCATTTAAAGCAGGAGATCGTCTGTACAGGACTGGTGATTTAGCCCGGTGGCTGCCGGATGGTACTGTTGAGTATCTCGGCAGAATGGATACGCAGGTGAAAGTGCGTGGTTATCGGATTGAATTAGGTGAGATTGAGAATGCGCTATCACTGTTACCAAAAGTGAGTCAATGCTCCGTTTTGGCGAAGGAAGACAGCGGTGGAGATAAACGCCTGATTGCCTATGTTGTACCGGAAGAGGAGTTGGAAAATGACTGGAAGGCCATTTTGAAAGCCTCTTTAGGGGAGGTTTTACCTGATTATATGGTGCCACAATTGTGGGTTCAACTTGACGAAATGCCACTGACTGCCAATGGCAAGTTAGATAGAAAGGCTCTGCCTGATTTGGATGGAACATTATTATCAGATGTAGAATATGTAGCACCTGAAACAGAACTTGAAATTCAGTTAGCAGAGATTTGGCAGGAACTATTGAGTGTCGAAAGGGTTGGTATTCATGACAATTTCTTCGAGCTGGGTGGACATAGTTTGCTGACAGTCAGGTTGATTGCCAAAATAGGAGATATAGGTTTTCAGGTAGATGTTAGTGATGTTTTTGCGTACCCAACCATCAGTTCGGTTATACCCAGATTAACCTCGGCTGCTGATATTTATCAGGTACCGGAAAATGGCATTGAAGCAGGTTGCGAATACATAACTCCTGAAATGGTCAATCTGGTCGATTTGAACAAGGAAGAGTTAGAAAAGATTATGGATCAGATTCCTGCTGCCAATATTCAGGACATCTATCCATTGTCTCCATTGCAGAAAGGATTTTACTTCCATCATTTGATGATTGATCGAACAAAGGGAGATCCTTATGTACTATTCAATTCCCTGTCATTTACTTCATCTGCCAAACGTTCTGAATTCATTGAAGGCTTGAAATTTGTCATCAACAGGCACGATGTGCTGCGAACCTGTGTGCTTAGTAAGGAGCTTTCTCAACCTGTTCAGGTGGTTTTGCGTGAGGTGAATTTACCAATTGAGGAAATAGCAATCGATAGCAATCAGGATATTTTTGCTCAGGTAGAAGCCGAGACTGAGGCAGATAAATTGTGGATAGATCCGTCTTCAGCACCAATGTTGCAAGTGAGAGTGGCAGACGATCCGGACAATGACAAATACTACCTGATTTTAAATCACCACCATTTGATCATGGATCATATCGGGTTGGAAAAAGTGAAGCAGGAGATTTTCTTATTTGTGTCAGGTAAAGCAGATTTACTACCACCTCCAGCCTTATACCGTAATTTCATAGGAGACACTCTGAGAGAAGAGAAATTAGAAGCCAGTCAGCAGTACTTTTCCGCATTATATAAGGATATATCAGAACCAACCTATCCATTCAGCTTTACTGATAACCAGGTGGATGGTTCAACACAGATTGTTTCTTCATCAGTTGTGTTGCCACCTGAATTGAGAGAGAATATTAGAACAATTTCGGGCAATCTGCAAATGAGCCCAGCGGTATTTTTCTATGCTGCTTTTGGTCTGGTCATTGGGAGATGTAGCAGTAAGGATTATGCGCTATTCGGATCGATCTTTTTAGGCAGATTGCAAGGTTCCAAAGGCTCAGAATCTTCTCTTGGCTTATTCATGAATACTTTGCCTGTGCTGTTGGATTTGACCGGTGATGCTTCAACTTACCTTGCCCGTACGAATGAGCATTTGCAAAAACTGATTGATTTTGAGCAGACTCCATTATCAGAAGTTCAGGATTGGAGTGGTATTTCCAATGATGTGCCGATGTTCAGTACGCTATTAAATTACCGTCATTCAAGAAAAGAAGTATCGTCAGACGATACCTTCGATATTGGTGCTGAATTTGTCGCAACAGGATCAAGGAATAATTTCCCTTTCAATTTTGATGTAGATGATTTAGGAGACGATTTTGTACTAACGGCAAAAATCTCTGATATAGGGATCGATCCTTCAGCAGTAGTATCTTATGTAATAGAAGCACTGACTGTGCTTTTAAAAGAAATTCGAAATGATGCTTCATCGCAGCAATTGGCGAACCTGTCAATTGTACCTGCCGAAGAGCAGTATCAATTGTTGGAGTTATTTAATGAGACCAGTATTTCATTGCCGTTTGGTGATGAGACAGTCGTTGAATTATTTGAAACACAGGTAGCAAAAACACCTGATGCTTCTGCTGTTGTTTATGAAGGGAATTCCTTGAATTATCAGCAATTGAACGATCGTTCAAATCAACTGGCCCGTTATCTAAAGAGTCAGAGAGTGACTTCAGATATGTTGGTGGGTGTTTGTATTGACCGCAGTCTGGAAATGATGATTGCCATACTAGGTATCATGAAAGCTAGTGGCGCCTATGTACCAATCGACCCGGAATATCCGCAGGATCGAAGGAACTATATGCTGGAAGATTCCGGAGTAAGTATTTTACTCACTGATAGTCAAAATAGTGCTGAATTTTCCGCCAGAGAAGGTTTAGAAGTCATCGCACTAGACAAAGACTGGAGTAAGCTTTTTGGATCTCGTTCAGTTAATAACCTAAAAAGGGTTGCCTCACCATCAAATCTGGCTTATGTCATTTATACCTCCGGAAGTACAGGGAAGCCTAAGGGAGTGCAGATCACTCACCGCAATTTGGTGGACTATTTCTATGGGTTGGTTGATCAAACTAATGTCCAATCGTGCGATAGCTTCGGATTGAGTTCCAGTATTGCAACGGATTTAGGTAATACCGTCGTTTATGCTTCTTTGTTGACCGGAGGAAGACTACACGTATTGTCTGAAGATGAGCTGATAAGTGCTGAGAAAATGTCGAAACTTGACATTGATTGCCTGAAAATGGTTCCATCTCACTGGAAGACTTTACAGACCAAAGAAGCTGTATTCGTACCGAATAAATGCCTGATCCTGGGAGGAGAAGCTTTTACGGATGATGTGTTGGATATCCTGACCAGCAATGAGGTGGGTTGTGATGTCTATAATCACTATGGACCGACAGAGACTACCATCGGTAAGCTAATCCATAAGGTTTCTTTGACGGAAAAATATACACATTCAGTTCCGTTAGGAGCTCCATTTGGCAACAACAGTGTTTATGTACTTAACGATCACAACATGCTTTGCCCGATAGGTGTGGTTGGGGAACTATGCATTGGCGGTGCTGGTGTGGCAAAAGGTTATCTGAACAGAGAATCATTGACGGCAGAGAAGTTTGTCAATAATCCATTCAAGTCGGAAGAACGAATTTACAAAACGGGTGACTTAGCAAGATGGCTTTCTGATGGCACAATAGCATTCATAGGCAGAAAGGACAACCAGATCAAGATCCGCGGTTACCGAGTTGAACTGGACGAAATTGAAAATGCGCTTACCTCCATTTCGGGAGTAGACAACGGATGCGTCTTAGCCAAAGCAGATGAGTATGGCGACAAGAGTTTAGTCGGATATGTGGTCATTGATGGTGATTTTAATAAGGAGAATCTACAGGATCAGTTACTTCAGAGTTTACCAGAATACATGGTTCCTCAGCTATGGGTAGAACTGGAAGAGATGCCATTGACCAATAATGGAAAGATCGACAGGAAATCCTTACCAGAACCTGACAGTACTGGATTGTCAAGTAAGGAGTATGTTGCGCCGAGAAACGAAGCAGAGGAGCAGTTAGTAGAGATCTGGCAGGACTTGCTGAAAGTAGAACAAGTAGGTATTTATGACAACTTCTTTGAGTTGGGTGGACAGAGTCTGCTGGCGATACGATTGATAGCCAGGATACAGAAGTTAGGTTATACAGTCAATATCAAGGATTTTTATGCAGACCCGAATATTGCCTTACTGAGCACGAAGTTGACCTCAGCGGAAAGTGGTTATCAGGTACCAAAAAATGGCATAATAGCAGGCTGTACGTATCTCACTCCATCAATGGTGACGCTGGTCGACCTGAGCCAGGAGGAAATAGAAAAAATCATGGACCATGTTCCAGGAGGTGGTGCAAATATTCAGGATATCTATCCACTTTCGCCCTTGCAGGAAGGAATTTATTTCCATCACCTGATCAGTGATGCGGAGCGAGGTGATCCTTATGTTTTCCCTCGATTGTTTCCTTTTCCATCTGCTGAACAGCGTTCGCAATTCATTGAAGCTTTAGGTTTCGTGGTAGAAAGGCACGATGTATTGCGTACATGCGTATTAAACGAAGGGTATTCTCAGGCCTTGCAGGTCGTCTTGAGACAGGTAGACTTACCAGTTGAAGAGATCGAAATAGATAATAGCGAGGAATTCCTGCCACAGGTGCAGAAAGAGGTGATTCCTAATAACCTGTACATGGATTTGACTACTGCACCCATGTTACGATTGAAGGTTGCTGATGATGTAGCTAACGGACAGTACTATCTGGTGATCCATCATCACCATATCATGATCGATCACATTGGTATGGCTAAAGTGAGGGAAGAGATTGGTTATTACTTGTCAGGACAGGCAGCATTATTGCCTACACCTTCGCTCTATCGCGATTACATTGGGGATACGTTAAACAAGGAAAAACAAAAGGAGAGTCAGAATTACTTTACGAAGTTATACACTGGAGTAGATACACCTACTTATCCTTTCAATTTATCAGATACCAAGGTAGATGGATCCAGTAGTCTGGTAGGTTCACAAATAATGCTTTCGCCCGAATTAAAGGATGGAATTCGAAGAATATCCGGGGATCTGCAGATGAGTCCGGCAGTATTCTTTCATGCTGCATTTGGTTTAGTGGTTGGAAGATGCAGTAATGCAGACCATGCCATCTTCGGTTCTGTACTACTTGGAAGGCTGCAAGGTTCAAAAGGATCAGATTCTTCTTTGGGATTATTCATGAATACATTACCTATCTTATTGGATCTGAAAGGTGATGTAGCCGCCTATATCAAACATGTAGATGAGCGATTAAAAGAGCTGCTTAATCACGAACAGATTCCTTTGTCCAAAGTACATCAGTGGAGTGAAGTATCGAATGAAGTGCCTCTATTCAGTGCTTTGTTAAATTATCGTCATACAACACCGGTTGCGGGACAGGAACAAACCATTGACCCAAAGGCAAAACTACCTGCTAACAGACAAAGAACGAACTATCCGTTTAACCTGGAAGTGGATGATCACGGTGATGATTTCAAACTAACGGTGATCTTATCCGAAATAGGTATTGAACCTTTTGCTGTCATGTCTTATGTGGAGGAATCACTGCGGTTATTAGTAAGTCATTTTGATAAAGAATCTTCAGCTGGAGACTTTACTACAATTACGGTAGATGAAGTTTCTGTAGTATCTGAAACAGAAAAACAGGAGTTGTTAGAAGTGTTCAACGATACAAAGGTCAATTATCCTGAAGATCAGACATTTGTTGATTTATTTGAGAAGCAGACTAAGAAAACGCCAGAATCTGTGGCAATCGTTTTTGAAGGAGAAACACTTACTTATCAACAATTGAATGAACGATCCAATCAACTTGCCAGCTATTTAGGAAGTAGAGGAGTAGAATCCGATGTGCTGGTAGGAATGTGCTTCGATCGCAGCATCGAAATGATCGTTGGCATCTTAGGCGTTCTGAAATCAGGTGGTGCTTTCGTTCCGATTGATCCTCAATACCCACAGGGCCGCATTGAATACATGCTGGAGGATTCAGGAGTTCAGGTGGTTTTAAGTACAGCTGATTGTGCAGAATCGCTGCAGGGTGCAAACCACTTGGATGTTATTTTACTGGATTCTGAGTGGACTCAAAAAATCAGTAAGCGTTCTGTTCGGAACCTCAAAAGAGTTGCAACCACCACAGATCTTGCATACATGATTTACACTTCGGGGAGTACTGGAAAACCTAAGGGAGTAGAAATACCACATGCCAGTCTGATGAATTTCTTAATGGCCACAGTAGATCGCCTGGAGATGAGTGAGATGGAAATGTTCCTTTCAGTGACAACCTACACTTTTGATATTTTCTATCTGGAACTGTTCACACCATTGATGACCGGGGCAAAAGTAGCGATGCTGGATGCCTCAACTATTAGAGATGGTGCCAGCCTGAAAGAAGCGATTTTTGACTACCGACCGGATTTTATGCAAGCCACACCTTCTACCTGGCAGATGTTAGTAGATGAAGGCTGGGATAACCGGGAGCAGGTGACGGTATTGACAGGTGGTGAAGCCATCAATGAATCTCTGAAAAACAGTCTGACTGATATCAGTGAAACTGTATGGAATCTATATGGCCCTACTGAAACAACAATCTGGGTAACTACGCAGCAATTAGCACGCACTGAACGTGTGAATATCGGTCGACCTCTCAATAACGTTAGTCTGTATGTTTTGGACAATCAGCATTCGTTGGTTCCAAAAGGGGTAACAGGAGAGTTATGTATTGGTGGGAGCCAGTTGGCTAAGGGATATCTAAACAGGGAATCATTAACGGAAGAGAAGTTCATTGCCAACCTTTTTGCAGAAGGTGGCCGCATTTACAAGACGGGTGATTTAGCCAGATGGTTACCTGATGGTAGCATAGAGCTGATAGGAAGAAAAGACAGTCAGGTTAAAATCCGGGGTTACAGAATAGAACTTGGTGAAATAGAAAATGCATTGTCATTGACAGCAGGTGTCCAGCTAAGTTGTGTGCTGGCAAGTGATGATCACAATAGTAATAAGCGTCTGGTTGGTTATCTGGTCATGGATGAAGAGCTGCAACAGGGAGAGTGGAAGGAAACAGTGCAAGATTCTCTTAGAAATAGCTTACCGGAGTACATGGTTCCTCAGTTGTGGGTTCAGCTGGATGAGATGCCATTGACTGCCAATGGAAAGCTTAACAGAAAAGCCTTACCGGATGTAGATGGTTCTGAATTATCAACCAAAGAATATGTTGCGCCAAGGACGGAGTTAGAAGAGCAGTTGGCAAAAATCTGGCAGGATTTGTTAGGTGTTGAAAAGGTCGGCGTCTTTGATAATTTCTTTGAACTGGGCGGTCATAGCTTGCTGGCGACCCGCCTGGTATCTTCGATAGTCAAAGAGTTAAAGGTAGACCTCATGATTAGGGATATCTTCCACTTTGTCAATATTGATGATTTGAGTACTTATCTGGAACATAAAAAAATCAAAGAGCAGGAAAGTACTGATACTGTTTATAAAAAAACAATCAAGTTATAATGAATAAGGCACTAACCATAATCAAAAAAGCACAGAGTCAAGGTGTTAAATTAGAATTAGAGGATGGATCCCTGGTTCTAAAATCGGAGAATGAGGAGATCGATGACGCCTTACTCATGGAAATAAAGCGCAACAAAGAACTCATTGTTGAGCACTTCACCAAATTCGACGTGTCTGATACTGCTTATCAACGAATTGATAAGGATGCAATTCAGCCATTCGACAGGGATGAGTTGGAAAAAATACCATTGTCCTTTAGTCAGGAAAGTCTTTGGTTTATCCATCAGCTACAGGGAAGCCTAGAGTATCACCTGCCTTTTGCCTTTAGGCTTTCGGGTGATTTGGATAAGAAGGCACTGTCGTTAAGTCTGCAGCAGGTAGTCAGCCGGCATGAAGTACTTCGTACAGTGATTTATGCTGAAGATGGTGTTGGTTATCAAAGAGTTTTGCCAGCAGATCAATGGGAACTGTCTACAAAGGATTTGAGTGATGATGCTTCCTCTCTATCTGGTGATTTGAAGTCATTTATGCTGACTCCTTTTGATTTGAGTTCCGACTTCATGTTCCGTTCCTGTTTGTATGACCTGGGAGTAAATGAACATGGTGAGCATGAATATGTGTTGGCAAGTGTATTCCATCACATCGCCAGTGACGCGTGGTCCCAGGGCATCCTGACCAAGGAATTTGTGATGCTTTATAGTGCCTATGCTTCCGGAATACCATTCGATTTACCACCACTACCACTTCAATACATCGATTTTGCGCTCTGGCAGCGCACTCATTTGGAAGGTAATCTATTTGAAAAGCAAAAGGAGTATTGGCAGCAAAAACTGGAGAATTTTAGTGAATTGCAATTGCATACTGATTATGCACGTCCGGAGGTTCAAAGTAAATCGGGGTCTACGGTATCATTTCAGGTAGATACTACTTTAAGCAACGGGATCAAATCGCTCAGTCAACGAGAAGGAGCAACAGTGTTTATGACGCTACTGGCAGCCTTTAAGGTTCTGCTAAGCAGATACAGCGGTCAGGAAGATATTTGTGTTGGAACCTCGGTTGCGAATCGTACACAGAAAGAACTGGAAGGTATCATTGGATACTTTGTTAATACTTTAGCACTTCGTACACACGCAACTGCTGATCGTACTTTTAAGGATTTTCTGCAAGCCGTAAAACAGACTACACTGGATGCCTATGACCATCAGCAGGTTCCACTGGAAACTGTGGTGGATTTGGTTGTAGGGGCTCGGGATCAGAGTACAAATCCATTGTTTAAGGTACTGTTTGTATTACAAAACGCGCCAAAATCAACGGCTGAAGGAGTTGAGTTAAAAGGGCTTACTTTATCAGCATATGGAGAAAAAATAAAGGAAACTGCCAATTTTGATTTGAAATTGACTGCTCATGAAACAAAGAGGGGTTTCAATTTTATCTTAAATTATAGCACAGATCTGTATAAGGAATCTACCATTCAAAGGATGGTTGAGCATTTTCAGCAACTATTAGCAGCAATCGTGCAATCACCTGCCTCATCTTTAAGTGAGCTCGAAATGCTTTCAAAAGATGAAAAACATCAGTTGTTGGAAGTCTTTAATGATCCAAACTTTTCTTCGCTTTTATATGAAGGAACTGTTGTTGATCTGTTTGAAGAGCAAGTTTCCAAAAGCCCCGAAGCAGTGGCAGTTGTGAGTGAAGGCAAAGAACTGACCTATCAGCAACTAGATGAGCGATCCAATCAACTGGCTAGTCAATTAATAAGTAACGGTATTTCATCTAATGATTTAGTAGGAATTTGCATCAACCGCAGTCTGGAGATGATCGTTGGAATTCTTGGAATTCTGAAGTCCGGGGGTGCCTATGTGCCGATAGATCCTGAGTATCCCCAGGAACGTAAGGATTACATGTTGGAAGATACAGGAGTAGAAATTCTGCTGACTGACAGAGAAAATAGCCTGAATTTTTCTGGGAGAGAAGGCCTAAATGTCATTGAATTAGATACTGACTGGAACAAGAAATTCGGTGAGGATGGAACGAAAAAACTGAAAAGTGTCGCTTCTCCTGGAAATTTAGCTTATGTCATTTATACCTCTGGTAGTACAGGGAGGCCGAAAGGAGTTCAAATTGCTCATCATTCACTAACTGATTATTTCTTTGGCATCAAAGGAAAGACCAATATTGATTCGTGTAGCAGTTTCGGGTTGAGTTCGAGTATCGCTACAGATTTAGGAAACACAGTGCTTTTCCCTTCTTTACTGACAGGAGGAGCCCTCTATGTGCTTACTGAGGATGAGCTGATCAGTGCTGAAAAGATGGCCGAACTGGACATTGATTGCCTGAAAATGGTACCATCTCATTGGAAAACCTTACAAACTAAAGACACTGTATTTGTCCCGAATAAATGTCTGATTCTGGGAGGTGAAGCATTTACTGATGATGTATTAGCCATGCTGGCTTCTAACAATGTTAGTTGTGAGGTTTACAATCATTACGGACCAACAGAAACAACAATTGGTAAGCTAATCAACAAAGTTTCATTAACGGATGATTTAGATCATGCAGTACCACTTGGGGTTCCATTTGGAAAAAATCAGGTCTACATCCTTGATCATGTCAGTCAGCTTTGTCCTGTAGGAGTTGCCGGGGAATTGTGTATTGGAGGTGCCGGAGTTGCTGTTGGGTATCTCAATCAGGAAGAATTAACAAATAAGAAGTTTATAGCAGACCCTTTCCAAAAAGGGGGGAGGATCTACAAGACGGGAGATTTGGCACGCTGGCTGCCAGATGGTAAAGTGGAGTTCCTTGGAAGGAAAGATAATCAAATTAAAATCCGGGGCTACCGAATTGAACTGGGCGAAATTGAAAATGCGCTTACCTCCATTTCAGGAGTAGACAACGGATGCGTTTTAGCCAAAGCAGATGAATATGGCGACAAGAGTTTGGTTGGATATGTGGTCATCGATGGTGATTTTAATAAAGAGAATCTACAGAATCAGTTACTTCAAAGTTTGCCTGACTACATGGTGCCTCAGCTATGGGTAGAGCTGGAAGAGATGCCATTGACCAATAATGGAAAGATCGACAGGAAATCACTTCCCGAACCTGATGGTGCTGATTTATCCAGCAGGGAGTATGTAGCGCCAAGAAACGAAGCAGAGGAGCAGTTAGTTGATATCTGGCAGGACTTGTTGAAAGTAGAACGAGTAGGCATTTATGACAACTTCTTTGAGTTGGGAGGTCAGAGTCTGCTAGCGATACGATTAATAGCCAGGATACAGAAATTAGGCTACTCAGTCAATATCAAAGATTTTTACGCTGACCCCAGCATTGCCTTACTGAGTACGAAGCTGGCTGCTGTTGAGACCGGATATCAGGTCCCTGAAAACAGAATTAAACCAGGTTGCCTATATATCACACCTTCAATGGTCACTTTGGCAGACCTTAGCCAGGAAGAACTGGAAACCATTATGGATAATGTACCAGGCGGCAGTGAAAATATACAAGATATCTATCCGCTATCTCCTTTGCAGGAAGGTATTTATTACCATCACCTGATTAGCGATGCAGATCATGGAGATCCTTATGTTTTCCCTCGTTTGCTGCCTTTCCAATCACCGGAACAACGCTCAACGTTTACAGAAGCGCTTCAATTCGTAGTTAATCGTCATGATGTTTTACGTACTTGTGTGTTGAATGATGGACTTCCGCAAGCTTTGCAGGTAGTTTTAAGAACTGTAGAGCTACCAATAGAAGTGCTGTCAATAGATAACAGCAAGGAATGCTTACCTCAAGTACAGAAGGAACTGGCTCCAAATCGACTGTATATGGACTTGACAAAAGCTCCTATGTTGCAATTAAAGGTGGCAGACGATGTTTCAAATGGGGTTTACTATCTGCTATTACAACATCATCACATGATGATTGATCATATTGGAATGGCAAAGGTTACGGAAGAGATTGGGATGTATATGGCTGGTCAGGCCGCAATGCTTCCTACTCCGTCTTTATATCGTAATTATATTGGTGATACACTTAATAAGGAGAAATTAGCAGAAAGCGAACAGTACTTTAAAAAGCAATATGAAGCTATTGAAAGTCCCACCTACCCATTCAATCTTTCAGATACAAAGGTAGATGGCTCGACCCGTTTGGTGCATGCTCAGTCGATGTTATCCCCTGAATTGCGGGATAGTATCAGAAAGGTAGCAGGAGATTTGAAAGTGAGCCCTGCGGTATTGTTCCATGCAGCATTTGGACTGGTAGTGGGCAGGTGCAGTAACTCGGATTACGCCATTTTTGGATCTGTCCTGCTAGGAAGGCTGCAAGGTTCCAAAGGCTCAGATTCTTCCTTAGGATTATTCATGAATACCCTACCAATGCTGTTGGAATTGCATGGTGATGCGTACTCTTACATCAATCATTCCAAAGACCGGTTACAAGAATTGCTTAATTACGAACAGACCCCATTATCAAAAGTTCATGACTGGAGTGGAATTTCTACCGAGGTTCCTTTGTTCAGTGCACTGTTAAATTACCGGCATTCTACTCTGAGACGATCAACGACCGGGTATCGGAATGGTAATGCAGAGGAAGTGCAATCCAATGTTAGACAGAGGACTAACTACCCATTCAATGTTGAAATTGATGATTATGGTGATGATTTTAAAGTGACGGTCATTTTATCTGATACAGGTATTGAACCTGCTTCAGTGGTTTCTTACATGGAAGAGTCTCTGGATGCATTACTGAATGGTATTGATCATGCAGACTCATCTACAGCCTTGGCAGATTTGTCAATTATTTCTGAAGAGCAGAAGCATCAAATTCTTGATGTTTTCAATGACACTGCAGTGAGCTATCCAAAAGATCAAACAGTAGTTGATTTATTTGAGCAGCAGACTGAAAAGACTCCCGAAGCTACAGCCATTGTTTTTGGAGGGGAAACGCTGACCTATCAGGAATTAAATGAGCGTTCCAATCAGTTGGCTCGTTATCTGGGAAGTAAAGGAGTAGGTCCGAATGTATTGGTTGGAATTTGTATCAACCGTAGCTTGGAGATGCTCGTGGGTATTTTAGGGATTCTGAAAGCTGGAGGTGCTTATGTCCCGATTGACCCTGAATATCCTCAGGATCGCAGTGATTACATGCTGGAAGACTCTGGTGTCAAAGTCTTGCTGAGTGCTGGTGATTGCGCTGAATCCTTTTTGAGTAAAGACAATCTGGAGATTATTTTGTTAGGTCAAGAATGGAATCAGAAGGTTGGTAAACAATCTGTCAAAAACCTCAAAAGAGTTGCTGACCCGGACAATCTGGCCTATGTCATCTACACATCAGGAAGCACCGGTAAGCCGAAAGGAGTCATGAATTCCCACAAGGGAATATTGAATCAGTTATTATGGACGCAGGATACCTACGGGTTAACAGCTGAAGACGTGGTGCTGCAAAAGACTACCTTTAGTTTTGATGTGTCAGTCTGGGAAATCCTATGGCCGATGATCAGTGGTGCTAAACTGGTATTTACCCGTCCGGGAGGTCAGGCAGATGTTTCCTCTCTGAAAGAATTAATTGATGCCGAGCAGGTAACAACAATTCATTTTGTTCCGTCAATGCTGGGTGTATTCTTGTCCGGATCGGCAGTTGGAGATCATAGCTCATTGCGCAGAGTCGTCTGTAGTGGAGAAGCTTTGACAGTAGAACAGGTGAGATCATTCAGATCACTGTATCCGAATCTGCGTATGGATAACCTATATGGTCCGACAGAGGCATCTGTTCATGTTACGGTCTGGTCGGTACCTGAAGATGTAAGTACGTTGACCAGGGTTCCGATCGGTCGTCCGGTAGCTAATACCAGTTTATATGTGTTGGATCGAAATGATCAAATTGTTTCGGTTGGTGTAGTAGGAGAGTTGTGTATTGGTGGAGATCAGGTAGCTGTTGGTTACCGCAATCTGGCAGAGCTGACAAAAGAACAGTTTGTGACCAATCCATTCAAAACGGGAGATAGGTTATACAGGACAGGAGATTTAGTCCGTTGGTTAACAGATGGTACCTTGGAGTATATTGGCAGAATAGATTCGCAAGTCAAGGTGCGTGGATACCGAATCGAATTGGGAGAGATAGAAAATATCTTGTCACTACTTCCGAAAGTGAGTCAGTGTTGTGTACTTGCAAAAGCTGATCGCAGCGGGAATAACCGCTTGATCGCTTACGTGGTAATGGAAGACACTCTTGTTAAAGAAGAGTTAAAATTGCAATTGAAGAATTATTTACCAGAATACATGGTACCTCACTTGTGGGTTCAGTTGGAAGAGATGCCATTGACAGCCAATGGAAAGTTAGATAAAAAGGGATTACCTGATTTTGATGGTTCAGATCTGCTTACTGAAAAATACCTGGCTCCACAGACTAATAAAGAGTTACAGCTTGTAGAAATCTGGAGTGAGTTACTTGGTATTGAAAAAGTTGGTATTAAAGATAATTTCTTTGAGTTAGGGGGTAATAGCTTGCTGATCATTCAGTTGATATCTACTGTAAACAAACAATTTGGAACAACTTTAAGATACTCTCTGATATTAGAACATCCTACTATTTCAGGTTTTGCTGCAAATATGAATGTTGAAAATTCTCAAGGAAATGAAACAATAGTTCCATTGCAAACTTCCGGAGATCAAAAACCGATCTTTTTATTACCGGAGATTTCGGGGTCAGCCCACAGCTACCATGAATTTGCCAGAGCAATCAACAAAAATCAACCTCTGTATGCACTGCAATGTCCTGGTTTAGATGGGAAAACTAAAGTTTCAGAATCTATAGAGGAAATGGCTGCAAGGTTCATTGATGAAATGAGAAAAGTGAACCCGACAGGCCCTTATCGATTGGCTGGTTATTCATTTGGATCAAACGTAGCTTATGAAATGGCAGTACAATTAAGGCAAGCTGGCTTTGAAGTGGATGAGTTAATAATCTTTGATGGGAAAATTACACATAGAGAAGTTATGCGACCAGCAGATGAAGAAGAAGTTTTCAGAGCCTTTATTGAATCTCTCATCCAAAACTTTGGTCAGGAGTTTGACTGGAGTGGATTGGTGCTTACAGACAAGTCCATCGATGAGCAGATCGAAGAGGTTTATAAGCGAGTAGATAATACATTCAACGAACGAGAACTCAAAGGAAGGTTAAAAGTAGTGTTTAATAATCATTGGTTGCTTCGAAAATATAAGCCTGCTAATGAAGAGAAACTGGAGACGCCAATTACCCTATTTAAAGCCCTGTATGCGAACAATAAAGTAGATGGACAACAGGTATTAAGAAATGTAGATGAGTTTGAATATGGCTGGAGTGAGTATACGAACAAAAGTGTAATTGTACATTCAATTGCCGCTAGTCATATGACTATTTTGGATAGAAAACATGTAAAGGAGATTACAGAACTATTAAATGAAGAAAAAGAAATGAGTGTTTAAAAACGATAATCAATTACAAGACGACTAAAAATTACAAATATTCCCTTTTACTTGAATTCGTAGAACTACATAGGTTTTCGGGTTTCGACATAGGGAATTCATAAAACTAACAATTACAATTATTTAAATATTACGAAAATGGATTTAAAGAAGATTGAGCCTCTATTGGGAATAGACATGCTTTACAATGTGGAAGAGGATAACGTATCACCTTTGGATTGGGCAAATGAGCATAAAGAAGTAGTGAAATCTTTTGTTGAGAAAAATGGTGTTTTACTAATTCGTGGTTTCGATAACATCGGAGAAAATGAATTCGGTGACGTTCTTTCTCAGTTATTTGGCGGGGAATTAATAGATTATGCTTACAGATCTACTCCCAGAACAGAGTTAAAAGGGAAGGTATATACTGCAACGGAATACCATCATTCTGAATGGATTCCTCAACATAACGAAAAGGCTTACTCCAATAAATGGCCAACAAGGATAGGGCTTGTATGCAAGGTAAAGGCTGATAAGATGGGAAATACCCCTATTTCAGACAGTAGAATCGCCTACAACGAGATACCTGTTGAAATCAGAGAGGAATTTGAAAGGAAAGACGTAATGTATGTTAGAAATTACTCTAACATCGATTTACCGTGGACAGAGGTTTTCCAGACTGATAGCAAAGTTGAAGTAGAAGCTTTTTGCCAAAAAAACAATATTAAAGTAGAATGGACTGATAATGGATTGAGAACTAAGCAAATTAATAAAGCATCCTTACAACATCCATTTACGAAAGAGATGTTATGGTTTAATCAGGCACATTTATTTCACGTAAGTAATTTAGATAGTGAATTAAGAGAAGGTCTAATCGCTGTGATGGGTGAAGAGAATTTACCTAGAAATACATACTATGGCGATGGTACACCTATTGATCCTGCAGTATTGGATATCATCAGAGATGTGTATGAGAAGACGAAAGTCAGTTTTGACTGGCAGGTAAATGATTTGCTTCTGCTGGACAATATGCTGTACACTCATGGGCGCGAGCCTTTTGAAGGAAAAAGAAAAGTTTTGGTTGGCATGGCAAATGAATATAGCTTATCATAGCTCCTGGTTTGATTGCAATGCTAAGCAATTGTAGCAGTTTTTCATAAGCTGATCCCATCGGTAAATGTTCAGTAAATTTACCGATGGCCAACTAAGTTTTATAGTTGATTTTTGTAACCTAAAGTTCCTAAAACATCTTTCTAAAGTAACATTTATATTTATGTGTTTAGATTCAGTGGTTAGGGATTTTATCTCACTATGACTAGTGAATTTTTTAGGTGGTCATTAATCAATAGGAGTAAATCATAATTGAAACAATTTAATGGCTATTTTTACTAATTACTAAGTACATAATTTTATAAATGTCCAAGTCAAACAACGTAAATAAGAAACTTTGGAGGATCCATAATTGGGTAGGTCTCTATGCAGGTATAGTTATTGCTATATTAAGTGTTACCGGTGTTGTGGCGTTATTTAAAGTAGAAATCGATCGTGTTATCAATCCGCGACTGTTTAAAATAGAAAATCCCGATAGTCAGGCAACAATTCATCCGGATGTTAATAAGTTGATTGACAGTCTTAAAAACGAATATGGTGCCAAGAACTTTTTTCAATTGTCTACATCTTTGGATAAGTCTGTTAACTGGTCTGCTCGTTTCAATGTCGTAAAACGTAAACCAATTCCTACCGGTCACGCTTATGAAATATTCTTTAATCCATACACTGCTAAGGTTGTTGGACAAAGAAATTACTTTGAAACATTTGCTCACTATATCAGGCACATTCACGTCAGACTATTCGTAGGTCTTGGTAGATATTGGGTTGGTTTAGGTGGTCTTGCGTTACTTGTATCAACTATTACCGGAATATTGATTTATGGTGAATTTATGAAACGTCAGTTTTTCGGAGCTATCAGAAATAAGAATTTAAAGCTAAAATCTGCAGATTACCATAAGATAATAGGTGTGACGACTCTGTTGTTTAATTT
>JBCBHL010000062.1:0-25313 GCA_038525605.1 Bacteroidota bacterium | reverse complement strand
CGACCTTATTCTCTCTGGTGTTGCGCCATGAGATTATCCGGAGCAGTTGGGGGATTTTATGATGAGACTCAAAAGGATAATTGCCTATTTCAAGCATCTGGTCAACTCATTCGAAATCATGCAGGACGGCATGGAAAGGCAGCAATTTTTAAAATTCCGGATGTCACTGCTACCAGCCAGCGGTTTTCAGTCAGTACAGTACAGAAAAATTGAAATTCTCTCCACAGATCCGATTAACCTCGCGCATCCTGATCAAAGGGAAAAACTAGATCCATACACTCCTGAGGATTACATATATGACTACTTATACTGGAAAAGTGGCGCAACTGAATTGGCTACAGGAAAAAAGACTCTGACACTCAATCAATTTGATGACAGGTACTCTGAAGATATCATCGACCTCATCAAAGAATACAGACAGAAAAATCTATGGAGATGCTTTCAAAAGCACTTCGAAACCGATGAACCAAACGAAGATCTCACTAATCTGCTGAGAGAATTCGACCTTCTAGCTAATGTATACTGGCCACTCGCTCACTATAAATCTGCTGTGAGATATCTCAATAAGGACGAAGATGTGATCAGTGCAACGGGTGGGACTAACTGGCAAAAGTACCTGCCTCCCAGATATCAGAGAGTTCAGTTTTTCCCTTCACTTTGGTCTGCTAAAGAACTCGAGGAATGGGGTAAAGGCTGGGTCATGAAAGAAGTTTTCAACAAACCGGATTAGTGCGTTGCAACAAAATACATATCGCATCTTTATTATTATTGTTTGTTGCATATGTAGCGGCAGGGCAAGAACAAAGAATCTCAACATACTATGACATAGACTCCACTCTGGTAAAAGAAATCATCAATATTGATTCGGAAAATAAACTTACAGGAAAATACGAATCATTTTTCACCTCTGGTGGTAAAAAGGCGATAGGCTATTATGAAAGTAATAAACCGGACAGTCTCTGGACCTATTTTTATGAAAACGGTAATCTAAAAGCCAAAGGCTTTCTCAAATCCGGAAAAAAGACAGGCCAGTGGGAGCATTATTATGAAAACGGTCACATCAGAATGACCGGAGAGATGTTGGGCGAAAAGAGAAAAGGCAAGTGGACTTTTTATTATGAAAACGGGAAAGAGAAGAGTATCGGCATTTATGAGAATAATGAAAAAGAAAAAATCTGGAATTATTTTTATGAAGATGGTAAGCTAAAGGCACAAGCTTACTATGAAAATGGTTCAGGGGAATACAAGGAGCTTTATCCATCAGGGGCGCTAAAGATGGAAGGCTATAATAGCAAGCAAAAAAGCTCAGGTAAATGGAAGTATTATTATGAGAGTGGCGAGCTACAAGCTGAAGGTTTTTTCAAAATAGGCAGCAAAACAGGTTCCTGGAAATACTATCATAAAAACGGAAATGTCTCTGCGATTGGCAACTTTGTAAATGGCAGAAAGAACGGCTTGTGGAAATACTATTATCCTGATGGTAAATTGCGCTCCGAAGGCATTGAAAGGGATGGGCAAAAAGAGGGTTCGTGGAAACTGTACTATGAAAGCGGTGCAACAAAGGGCCAGGGAAATTTTGATGCAGGTTCCGGAAAGTATTTTGAATTTTACGAAAATGGAAAGCAAAAGTCATCAGGAAGTGTTCTGAATGGCAAAAATGAAGGTAAATGGCTGTATTTCAATGAAGCAGGACAAGAAGAAGGATATGCTTTTTTTCGCAGAGGAGTCGGAAAATACAAAGGTTTCTACGAAGATGGCAGTATTAAAATGGAAGGTACCATTGAAGACAATAAAAGGACTGGAATCTGGAAGCTTTACAACACTGATGGTTCACTCGCGGGATATTACAAACCTGTATATGAAGATGAAAAGCCTATTTTTAAAACTGCCGAAAGCTTTGCAAGGGACAAAAAATTCGACAAACCGGAATACAGGGTCAGAAAAAATAAGTCCAGGTATTTCAAACCTGTCGTCAATGAATACAAAGGCCTTGCCATTGGTACTAATCCTTTGCTTGGGTTTATCGGCTTTATCCCTTTAAGCATCGAAAGATATACCCAGGAACGACTTGGCTATGAGTTGACAGTTTCTTACCTGAACACTCCATTTCTGAAAAGCAAAGCAAAAACAGCTGTTAATGAGAATCATTTCAATGGCTTTGCCTTAAGTTTTAGACAAAAGCTATATTCTAAAGATCGGTCGACGGGTATGTTTTATTTTGGACATCAGGTGTCATATGGAAATCTGAACCATTCCGTCAGGATAGATGAAGCAAACATCAATGCTGAATTTTTGACTGCTAAGGAAAATAACTACTCTTATGATTTGCTTATCGGCACGAGATGGTTAAAAAACCCTGAGAATGGCGGTTTTACCTGGGATGCCCATATCGGAATTGGTATAGGGTACGAATCATTTAAAAGAGACTCTAATCCGGCATTTGGACAGGTAATAGGCACGTACTTTAATGATGTTGATGGCAAAGGTCTGTTTTTCCCGATACGTTTTGGCATTACTTTAGGCTATCTGGGTCCTAAAAAGAATACTACTCCCATAAAGATCAAATCCTAATATCCGCATAATTCTAACTGGGCTTGTAGTGAGATGAGTATTTCTCTGTTTACTTTTGCACTCAGAATATGATCAAATGAAGGAAGAAACTTTGAGATTCCGGGTATCGCCAGAAATTGGTTATGATGACGAGCAACTAACTGATTTTCTAAACGGAAAAGTCAACGCCCCATATAGGGTAATGAGAAGATCAATTGATGCGCGTGGGAAAAAACCTGTGATAGATATTGAAATCGTTGTATTCAAAAACGGCAAGGTACCTCCATTGATTAGCTATCATATTCCGGATCAGTCTGTGATTGATCAACCGCCTGTAATCATCGTAGGTGCAGGGCCTGCTGGTCTCTTTGCTGGTCTCAAATGTTTGGAATTAGGCCTGAAACCTATAATCTTAGAAAGAGGAAAAGATGTAAGGAGCCGTAGAAGAGACCTGGCAGCTATCAACAAATCTCATATCGTCAATCCTGAATCGAACTACTGTTTTGGTGAAGGAGGTGCAGGAACCTACTCTGATGGCAAACTGTATACAAGATCCAAAAAACGGGGAGATCTCAAAAGAATTCTGGAAATTCTGGTAGCCCATGGCGCAACTGACAAAATATTAATCGATGCTCACCCACACATAGGCACCAATAAACTGCCCAATATCATCACCAATATGCGGGAGTCTATTGAAAGTGCGGGTGGAGAGGTGCATTTCGACACAAAAGTAGAACAACTGATCCTTGACAATGGTGAAGTAACAGGCGTACAAACCAATCAGGGTGAGTTTAACGGTGAAGGAGTGATACTCGCAACAGGTCACAGTGCCAGAGATATTTTCGAAATGTTACACAAGCAGCATATCACAATTGAGCAGAAACCATTTGCATTAGGAGTAAGAGTAGAGCATGACCAAAGCCTCATTGATCAGATTCAATACAATCAGCCTGAAAGGAATCTGAAACTCCCTGCCTCCAGCTATTCACTTGTTTCTCAGACTTTTTACGATGAAAAGCAAAGAGGTGTGTTCAGCTTTTGTATGTGTCCCGGAGGATTTATTGTTCCGGCAGCCACGCAGGAAGGAGAAGTTGTTGTAAATGGCATGAGCCCATCCAGAAGAGATTCGAAGTATGCCAACTCAGGTATAGTAGTCGCGATTGAAAAAGAAGACCTTGCCGCTTTCGAGTCTTATGGACCATTGGCAGGTGTTAAGTTTCAGTCGGCTATAGAAAAGAAAGCATGTGCTATTGCAGGTAATTCCCAGCAGGCTCCTGCACAGCGCCTTCAGGATTTTGTAAAAGGCCGACTATCGAAAACATTGCTGCCTACCTCCTACCAGCCGGGTCTGGTTTCTGTGGATATGAAAGATGTTCTTGGCGAGAGTATTACAAAAAGGCTCCAGGATGCTTTCAGGTTTTTCGGTAAGAAAATGAAAGGCTATTTGACCAATGAAGCACAAATTGTAGGCGTTGAAAGCAGAACATCTTCCCCTGTTAAAATACCCAGAAACGAAAAACTGGAACATCCTGAAGTGAAAAGGCTTTACCCTTGCGGTGAAGGAGCCGGATATGCTGGAGGCATTGTATCAGCAGCGATGGATGGCGAGAGATGCGTCCAGGCTTTTTACAATAGCTACAAAGGTAAAAGCGAATAGATTCAACACTATTTTTCTCTTTTGACAACAGCTTAATCGACCTTAGATCAATCAATAAAACCGATTAATGCTTTTACGTGCCGGGATGTATCACTTTTATATATCTTGCGTTTTTCACACAGAATCTATTGTTTTAACTAACTAAAAGTACTTTGGCAAAAACACTGATATTAGGTGCAAGCACAAATCCATCGCGCTATGCCTACCTGGCATTCAATGACCTTTCAGATTATGGTCACGAAGTTGTACCTGTAAGTATCAAAAAAGGTAAACTCAGAGACGTGAAATTCCTGGATCTTCACGAAAAACCAATGATCGATGATATTCATACTGTAACTCTCTACATTGGAATATTCAACCTTACTCCCTGGATTCCGTATATTTTAAGCCTCAAACCAAAAAGAATCATATTTAATCCAGGCACTGAAAATCCGGAATTGATTACACTTGCGAAAGACGCTGGAATTGAAACAGTAATAGGTTGTACGCTTGTAATGCTACGAACAAAAAGCTATTAAAACTTCCACAACTATTGTTTAGTTACTTTCTCTCACATATGACTTAGAGACCGTAGGATCGCACACTACTCCACGTTCGACCATGTCTGATACCATTGGAGCAACGTGCTTGTTAGATACAGCTTCAAAATCTATCTGATTTTTATCGTATGTAAACAATTTTAGATTTTGTAATCCACCCAATGCATTTGGTAAAGTTTCGAGCAGGTTTCCGGAGATATCCAAAAACTCTAATTTATTCATTTTTAATATTGCCTCAGGAAACTCGGGAATAATGTTGTCATTTAATCTCAGGGTCCTGATAGAAGACAACCCTCCAAAGGATTCAGGTAATGAGTTAATCTGATTATGATGCAAATACAACTCCCGCAATTGACTCATCTCCCCTATCTCTGACGGCACATCGTACAATTTGTTATGTGCCAGATAAAGTATTGACAGGGAATCAAAATCAGCGATTCGCGGCGATACTTCATTCAATTTATTGTAGTATAAATCGAGCGCTTCAAGCTTACGAAGTTCATAAATATCGTCAGGCAGAGATTCCAGTTTATTTTTGTAAAATGACAGTTTTCTCAATGACTTCATTTTAGATATTCCGGCAGGTATAGCGGTAATTTTATTTTCACGAAGTTGTAAATCCTTGATCTGCAAATCATATATCTTGTCAGTGATCTCCGTTAAATTACACTTATTCAATTTCAATATTTCGATAGAGCCCGGAAGTTTATCGAAACGCATTTCACTGATTGATATCGGATTACCGTCGAAGTTTAAAGTCTTTAAATTTTTTAGCTTTTTCAGCCTGCCCTGATCACTCGAAATTTCATTATCACCGATATCCAGCACCTCAAGCTTTTTGAGTTTTTTTATTGATTTTGGTAGAGCAACCAGCTGATTATCAGAAAAATACAATTTCTCCACTGATGTCTTTTTGGGGATTCTAATTTTCTTGACGAGTTGATTACCTTCTAATTCTGTCTTGCCGAAATCGCTGTTCGTCCAGATCAGCACTTTTAAAGAGTCGAAATCAGCCAATTCTTTGGGAATCTTTAGAATTTGGTTGTTGCTGATATCCAGTTTAGTAACATTAGGAAATTGAAAAACCAGCTCAGGAAACTCATTTAATTGCAAATCGGAAAGATCGAGCACTTTTACAGTATCTTTTCTATTATTGGACTTTAGCTGATCAAATCTTTTGATTGCATTTTCAAAATTCATTTTCTTCCTGACCTGCAACATTGAATCCCTCATTTGTTTAAATTTTTCTTTGCTCATTGAAGGGCGCTGAGCTTCCACTTTAGTGGTAGAAACAATGGCAAATAAGATGAAGAAAACTAAGAATGGTAGTGATTTCATGGCATTGATCGCTTTGTAAACTAAAGATTTAGTTTAAAATTAAACATCTTTTTAATATATGACGACTACATATCAGAATAAGTTTGTAAAAAGCTCAAAAAAACGCCAGATAATCAGTTCAAATTCGTTATTTTTGAGGCATTTTGAAAGATAATTTATGAGCGAAAAAGCTAAACAAGGTTATTCAGCAGATAGCATCCAGGCATTGGAAGGAATGGAGCACGTTCGTATGCGTCCGTCCATGTATATTGGAGATGTTGGAACTCGTGGTTTACACCATTTGGTATACGAAGTAGTAGACAATTCAATTGATGAAGCATTGGCAGGATATTGTGATGAAATCACAGTAACTATTAATGAAAACAACTCTATCACTGTTCAGGATAATGGTCGTGGTATCCCGGTTGGAATGCACAAAAAAGAAGGAGTATCTGCTCTGGAAGTAGTAATGACGAAGATTGGTGCCGGAGGAAAGTTTGATAAAGACTCCTACAAGGTATCCGGTGGTCTTCACGGGGTAGGTGTTTCCTGTGTGAATGCACTATCTGACCACTTACATGCGATTGTTCATCGGGAAGGAAAAATCTGGGAGCAGGAATATGAAAGGGGAAAGGCACTATATCCTGTCAAAGAAACTGGTAAGTCGGATAAAAACGGTACGATGGTTACTTTTTTACCTGATAAATCAATTTTTCAGGCCAGTATAGAGTACAACTATGAAACCTTAGCAGGCCGTATGCGTGAGCTTGCTTATCTGAATAAGGGAATCACAATTTCCTTAATCGACAAAAGAGAAAAAAATGAAGAGGGTGAATTTATCTCTGAGAGATTTCATTCTACTGAAGGACTAAAGGAATTTGTTAAATTTCTGGATAGTGCCAGAACTCCTATTATTAACCACGTTGTGGCAATGGAAGGAGAAAAAAATGACATTCCTGTAGAGGTAGCAATGACCTACAATGATTCCTATGCTGAAAACCTTCATTCATACGTTAATAATATCAACACTCATGAAGGTGGTACACATTTATCCGGCTTTCGAAGAGGATTGACATCAACCCTTAAAAAGTATGCTGATAACTCCGGCATGCTGGATAAGTTAAAATTTGAAATTTCAGGAGATGATTTCAGAGAAGGATTGACTGCCATTGTTTCTGTTAAAGTGGCTGAGCCTCAGTTTGAAGGCCAGACCAAGACCAAACTTGGAAACAGAGAGGTTACTTCTGCTGTTTCGCAAGCTGTTTCGGAAATGTTGGAAAATTATCTGGAAGAAAACCCAAATGATGCCAAAACCATTATTCAGAAGGTTATCCTCGCTGCTCAGGCACGCCATGCGGCCAAAAAGGCCAGAGAAATGGTGCAGCGTAAAAATGTCCTTTCAGGAACTGGTTTACCGGGAAAACTTGCAGACTGCTCGGACAAAGATCCTGCTGTTTGCGAAGTATACCTTGTGGAGGGAGACTCTGCAGGTGGTTCGGCCAAACAAGGTAGAGACAGGCGCTTTCAGGCCATTCTACCTTTGAGAGGTAAAATCCTAAATGTAGAAAAAGCACAAGAGCATAAAATCTACGACAATGAGGAGATCAAAAACATAATCACTGCTCTAGGTGTAAGCTTTGGCACGGAAGAAGATGCAAAGGCGCTGAATATGGAGAAGTTGCGATATCATAAAATCGTCATCATGACGGATGCCGATATCGATGGTAGCCACATTAGAACCCTGATCTTGACATTCTTCTTCAGGTACATGAGGGAATTGATTGAAAATGGTTATTTATACATCGCATTACCACCGCTATATCTGCTTAAAAAAGGAAGAACAGAAAGGTATGCATGGAGTGACGATGACAGAGATAGAATCATCAAAGAAATAGCTGGGGAAAAGGAAGAGTCAGTAAACATCCAAAGATATAAAGGTCTTGGAGAAATGAACCCTGAACAACTTTGGACAACCACTATGGATCCAACTCATAGAAGTTTGAAACAGGTAACCATTGATTCAGCAGCTGAAGCCGACCACCTATTCTCCATGCTCATGGGAGATGAGGTCGCTCCTCGACGAGAGTTCATCGAGAAAAATGCAAAATATGCGAATGTGGATATCTAATGAAGCACTTATTTAAGTGGCTTTAAATGAATGACATCCGTAATTTCTGTCTGAGGTCTTTTTCTGGAAAACGCAATTTGGAAAAAGGCCTCAGCTAATTTGTAGAGCATTACCAAAATAAATAATAAACAAGAAAATGCCGCAAGAATCGCCGATGCAAACAATTTAATTAATTGTACTATTCCTATGTTATGTGTCATTTTGTAAATTGTATTTTTCTTATTTAAAAAGTTAATTAACCATATTTAAGGATATTTAACCTTTTATTATTTGCTGATTTTATAAATATAATAATTGAAACGATATTTAACACATCTAAGCTGAATATTTTTCCAAAATAAAATAGAATTTTATGAAAATTGTAATAACCACTACATTCATATTGATGATTTCATTAGGGATCCTCTCCAATATTTCTGCTCAACCGGACCGATGGCAGCAGCATGTTGATTATAAAATGGAAGTGGACGTAGATGCTGACAAACATCAGATCAGTGGAACACAGGAGCTGGTTTATACCAATAACTCTCCTGACACACTCAAAAAAGTTTTTTATCATCTGTATTTCAATGCCTTTCAGCCCAATAGTATGATGGATGTCCGAAGCAGAACTATCAAGGATCCGGACAGAAGAGTAAGAGACAGAATCTTTAAGCTTAAAGAAGATGAAATTGGTTATCAGAAGATCATCAGTCTTACGCAAGACGGCAAGGCTCTAAATTACGAGGTAGAGGGAACTATATTGGAAGTAGACTTAGCTGAACCAATTCTCCCAAATTCTTCCGTTACTTTTGCTATGAAATTTGAAGGACAGGTACCTCTACAAATCAGAAGAAGTGGTTGGAATAATGCCGAAGGAATTGAATTTTCAATGACACAGTGGTATCCTAAAATTGCCGAATATGACTACAAAGGATGGCATTCACACCCATATGTTGGAAGAGAATTTTATGCTCCCTGGGGTAATTACGACGTAAAGATCACAATGGACTCCAAATATATCATTGGCGGAACAGGAGTATTGCAAAATGCTGATAAAATAGGTTACGGATATAGTGATGTTAAAATAAAGAAACGACCTAAAAAACACACATGGCATTTTGTTGCAGAGAAAGTTCACGATTTTGCATGGGCCGCAGATCCTGATTATGTCCATGATATCATTACTATTGATGGAAATGGACCCGACGTACATTTCTTCTACCAACCTGAAAACGATGAGCTAGTAGCAAATTGGAAAAAGCTCCAGGAAGATATAAAAAAGGCCTATCCTTTCATGGAAGAGAATTTCGGCGAATATCCATACAGTACTTACACAGTAATTCAGGGAGGAGATGGCGGAATGGAATATCCTATGGCTACCCTGATTACTGGCAGGAGGTCCTATGGAAGCCTCTTAGGGGTTACCATTCACGAAATGATGCACACCTGGTACCAAATGTTATTAGCGACCAACGAAAGCTACTTTTCCTGGATGGATGAAGGTTTTACCACATACGCCTCTTCATTAACAACCGGGTTTCTGAATGGAAGGGACGAAACAATGAGACCTTACACAGGATATAAAATATTGGTAGAAAGTGGTAATGAGGAACCGTTATCTACTCATGCGGACCACTTTGTAACAAATAGGGCATTTAGTACAGGCTCTTATGGAAAAGGTGCCATTTCACTCCATCAATTGGGATATATCATCGGTCAGGATGTGATGAGAAAAGGATTACTTACCTACTATGACAAATGGAAGTTTAAGCACCCAAATCTCAATGATTTTGTCAGAATCATGGAAAAAGAAACTAATTTGGAATTAGACTGGTATTACGAATATTGGGTGAACACTACCCATACCATCGATTATGGAATTTCAAAAGTTAATAAAGAGGGTAATGATACAAAAGTAAGACTGGAGAGAATAGGTAAGATGCCAATGCCCTTAGATCTGGAAGTTGAATATACAGATGGTAGTAAAGAGATATTCTACATTCCTCTTGGCATTATGAGAGGTGAGAAGGAAAATGAAACAGCATTAAAGAGAACAGTTTTGCCGGATTGGTCTTGGACTCACCCGGAGTATGAATTCTCTATTTCAGGTAAGGAAGTTAAATCAATCACTATTGACAAAACCCTCAGAATGGCTGATATCAACAGAGATAATAATGAATATGCGAAATAGTAGTTAAAAAGGCACTTCGCTCTAAAAGCCGATTCCTATGCAAAGGATTCGGCTTTTTTATTGAACAACCTTTACTTTGATCATCAGCTGCTGCAGTGTTCCGTTAACAGCATTGCTATAAAAATGTAGCCCTTTTTGCTGAATACCATCAATCGCTGATGTATCTAAAATCAGATAGAGGAGCTGTTTTTCACCTGGTTTCAATTTCGCATTTCTATAATCAACAGACAAACAGCCGCAATTAGATACAATATCGGAAATTTCTAAATTTCCTGTGCCTGCATTCTGAATCTCAATAGTCTTGTTTAATACAGTTCCTTGCTTCACTTCTCCTATGTCAATGATCGTTTTATCAAATGCGAGCATTGGTCCATCTTCCTGATCTACAGATGCGGCCTTCAATACATTCTGTACAATGTCCAGCGAAATCGGATCAATATCCTGATCTTTAAAATATAAACGTAGACCATATTCAGTATAACCTGGCTCCTCGTCAGCAATCACCACTCCTTCAATAACAACCCATCTTCCCGGTTCCATAGACCAGCTCTCAGAATTGAGTGTGAACCTGCTTTCACTGATCGTCCCGACAGAATCAAGTGCTACTGGTTTATCAGAATTATTGAATAAACGAATCAAAAAAGATTGACTTTGCTTTGGCTGGACTCCATTGAAAATAAATCTTCTTTTTTCATACCTGATATTGAAATGCTCATATGGATATTGCTTAGAAAATATCTGTTCATTTAGCACAGCCCCCGATATCTCCAGTTTCTGAGTAGATCCGTTGGTGAACGATACCAAAACCTCCTTTTCAAATCTTCCTGGTCTGTTGTATGGGTTAAACCCAATTGTCACATTGCCATAATCTCCTGATTGGATGTATTCTCTATTCCAGTCTGGCACAATGCATCCGCAGGACGGCTCAACATTCGTAATGGCCAGAGAGTCGTCTCCAACATTCAAAAATTGAAATGTATGTTTCAAAATCATATCAGATTCAAGAACGTTTTCAAAATCATACTCTGATTCCATAAACTGAAAATCTTCAATTTCCACCTGACCGGAAACATCATGGCAAGAGCACCACAATAGTAACAGACATAACAACTTCCACATTCCTGTTTTCATCTCCATAGAGGTAAAATTAGGCAAGTCATTACTTATAATTGAAGTAATTGAGGAGAGAAAAGAAAATTATTTTATTTTGCAAATAAAAAATTCAAATGACCAGAATATTAACAGGTATTCAAAGTTCCGGAAGACCACATTTAGGTAATTTATTAGGGGCTATAATCCCTGCCATTGAGTTGTCTAAAGATTCTAAAAATGAATCGCTCTATTTCATTGCAGATTTCCATTCTTTAACTACCATTAAAGATGCTGAGCAGAGATTGGATAATACCTATGCCACAACCGCTGCGTGGTTAGCCTTTGGTTTTGATACTGACAAACACATTTTCTACAGACAATCTAAAAGACCTGAAGTTTGTGAACTTACCTGGTATTTAAACTGTTTTACGCCCTACCCTATGCTTTCGAATGCACACTCTTTCAAAGCAAAAGCAGATAAACTTTCGGATGTAAATGCAGGGCTTTTTACTTACCCGGTACTGATGGCAGCTGACATCCTGTTGTATGATGCTGAAATAGTTCCTGTCGGAAAAGATCAACGTCAACACCTGGAAATGACAAGGGATATTGCCAATACCTTCAACAATCAATACGGAGAAACGTTTGTCATTCCCGAAGCACAAATCAGTGAAGAAGTAATGACCATCCCTGGTACTGACGGACAAAAAATGAGTAAGTCTTACGGCAATACTGTGGATATATTTCTACCTGAAAAACAACTCAAAAAACAGGTGATGAATATTGTAACGGACAGTACCCCATTAGAAGAGCCCAAAAACCCGGACACCTGCAATGTGTTTGCAATCTACAAACTATTAGCTGATAGCAGTGAAACGGAAACGATGCGTGGAAAATATCTGGGTGGTAACTATGGATACGGACATGCCAAGAAGGAATTACTGGCTCTGATCCTGGATAAATTTGCTGAACAACGAAAATCATTTGATGAGCTATTGCAAAATCCACAAGTGCTGATCGATAAACTGGAACAGGGAGAAGAAAAAGCAAAAGAAATTTCTTCTACAGTATTAGATAGAGTCCGAAAAAAACTCGGTTACTAAATAATTATTCGATAAATTTAAAATCGATATTTTCACCACATATTAATCCAATGAATCAGGAAATAATTCAAAAAGCCGAATCCTGGCTTAACTCACCAATAGACGAACAAACCAAATCTGAAATCAAGCAAATGATCGACAGTGCTGACCAGACTAATTTGGTAGACTCATTTTACAAGAATCTGGAATTTGGAACTGGTGGATTGAGAGGAATCATGGGGGCTGGTTCTAACAGAATGAATAAATATACCATTGGTATGGCTACTCAGGGATTTGCCAATTATTTACTGAAGTCATTCGAAGGAAATGAAATAAGTGTCGCCATTGCCCATGACAGCAGGAACAACAGTCGTTATTTTGCGGAAACAACTGCTGCTGTCTTTTCCGCTAATGGCATCAAGACTTATCTTTTTGAAGACCTGAGACCAACACCCGAACTTTCATTTGCCATTCGTGAATTGAAATGTCAGGGTGGTGTAGTTTTGACCGCTTCACATAACCCTAAAGAATACAATGGCTACAAAGCCTATTGGAACGATGGGGCACAGCTCATTGCACCTCATGATGGCAATGTTATAGACGAGGTGAATAAAATCAAAGGGATTGAAGATGTTAAGTTTGAAAAAAACGACTCACTCATTGAAGAAATTGGTCAGGAGCTGGACGAAAAGTATCTGAGTTGTATTCAGGATATCTGTCTCTCTCCAGATTCAGTTGAAAACCAGAGCGATCTTAACATTGTATTTTCTAGCATTCATGGAACAGGTATCACATTGGTCCCCCCTATATTGGAAAAACTGGGATTCACTAATGTTAATGTGGTAAAAGAACAGGCTGAACCTAATGGCAATTTCCCGACGGTTGTCTATCCTAATCCTGAGGAGAGTGAAGCTATGTCGATGGCCTTACAAATGGCCGCAGACTCAAAAGCGGATATCATCATGGCTACTGACCCGGATAGTGATCGGGTAGGTATCGGTGTACAAAATTCCAAAGGTGAATATCAACTACTCAACGGTAATCAAACTGGAGCTCTGATTGTGAATTATTTGCTTTCTAAATGGAAAGAGAATGATAAATTAACAGGCAAGGAATATGTAGTGAAGACAATTGTCACAACGGAACTGATCGGTGACATAGCCGAGAAATACCAAGTGAAGCAATATGATACGCTAACTGGTTTTAAATACATAGCGGCACTTATCGGTCAGCTGGAAGGCAAAGAAACTTTTATTGGAGGAGGAGAAGAAAGCTATGGCTACCTCATTTCCGATTTTGTCAGAGATAAAGATGCAATCGCCTCATGTGCCATCATCGCTGAAATGACTGCATACTACAAAGATCAGGGCAAGTCACTATTCGATGTTTTGACTGAAATTTACCTCGAGCACGGTCAATACTTAGAAGGATTGGTTTCAATTACCAAAAAAGGAAAGAGTGGTGCCGATGAAATCAAAGAGATGATGAAAAACCTGAGGAATAACCCACCTGCTATTCTTGCCGGGTCAAAGGTGACGAGGTTACTGGATTACAACAATCTTGAAGAAAAAAACATCATCACCGGCGAGTCGAAAAAAATCGAACAACCCACATCAAATGTTCTACAGTTTTTTACTGAAGATGGCAATAAAATATCGGCCAGACCATCAGGTACAGAACCTAAAATCAAATTTTATTTCAGTGTCAAAGGAAAACTCGACAAAAAGGAGAATTACTTCGATAATATCGTTAATTTGGAAAATAAAATACAGCAAATCAGAATCGATTTATTGAACGAATAAGCGTCAGGATTGGACTTTTTAAAGGCCAAATTGCTTTGAATTCTTTTTTTTTCGTAGTATTGCAGTTACTTTATGAAAAGATATTTTTTTATTTTCAAATAATAATTCACAAATAATCAAAAGTGTAGGAGATTAATGGATATTGCCATCAACCTTTCATTACTTGCTTTAGGCTTTGTTTTACTAATCAAAGGCGCCGATTTCCTTGTGAATGGAGCATCATCGCTTGCAAAGCGTTTCAATGTTTCCGATATAGCGATTGGTTTAACGATCGTAGCAATGGGGACATCCGCACCTGAACTGGTGATCAATATCATATCAGGTTCAAAACCTGAAGAGGGCATGGATGGCATTATTTTCGGAAACATTATCGGTTCAAATATCTTTAACCTATTTCTCATCCTTGGTGTAGCAGCCATTATTTATCCAATCACTGTTCAGAAGAATTCCCTCTGGAAAGAAGTTCCCTACTCTTTGGTCATTACATTCGTGTTTTTCGTACTGCTAAATGATACCATGTTTCGCAATGCGGATGTAAATGAAATGACTCCTTTTGATGGTGTCATATTGTTGATCATGTTTGGTCTTTTTCTCTTATACATATTCCTGAACATGAAGAGGACTGGAGAAATCGAAGAACTAGAGGACATCAAAATCTATGGCAGTCTCAAAACTACCCTGATGATTTTGGGAGGCATTGCCGGACTTGCTTTCGGTGGGAAGTTTATTGTAGATAGCGCCATTCAGATTTCAGAAATGATTGGTATCGATAAAAAGCTGGTTGGGTTGACTATACTGGCAGCCGGAACATCACTTCCTGAGTTAGCGACTACAGCAGTAGCCGCATTTCACAAGAAATCAGATATAGCAGTTGGCAACATTGTAGGTTCCAATATTTTTAATATTTTATTAGTGCTAGGTTTAACAGCCGTTAGTCATGGACCCCTTGTCTACGACGATGTACTGAATACAGATCTTTATTTGGTAATGATAGGAACGTTTATGTTGTTCATCTTCATGTTTACTTTCAACAAGTATAAAATTGACAGATCAGAAGGTGCTGTTTACCTGATTGGATTTGTCGCATACATGGCCTATCTGTTTATGCGGGAAGGAATCATTACAAGCCCTTTTTAAGAAATGTCCAAACCTGATTTTGATGACATCTTCATGGAATTGGCGGTAAACCTTGCCAAAAGGTCCCATTGCATCAAAAGACATGTGGGAGCTGTACTCACGAAAGACACCAGAATTATCAGTATTGGCTATAACGGACCTCCGGCAGGAACCCATAACTGTGACATTGAATGGCCTGAGGAAGGATGCCCGAGGGATTCTAAAGGGGGTTGTTCGCTGGCAATCCATGCTGAACAAAATGCCATACTGTACGCGGTAAAAAATAAAACAAGTGTTGAAGGATCTACCCTCTACGTAACTCTCGCGCCCTGTCTTGCATGCGCCCGGATAATTTACTCCGCAGGCATTGAAAAAGTAATTTTTTTGAATAGTTATGCAGAGTACAAAGGAATCAAAAGCGATGAAGGCGCGGACTTTCTGAAGAAATTTGGCATTACCGTAGAGCGATATAATAAAACCATTGATTACGGTTCTTACCTCATCTAGTGCCTTTCCCGGAAAGAAGCATTTTATTTTGTCTTAAGCTATTGATTGACTATCATAGCAAAAGCAAAACCCTATCAAATGATTCAATCTAAATTACCGAATGTTGGCACCACCATTTTTTCTGTAATGTCTAAAATGGCAGTGGAACAAAATGCCTTAAACCTATCACAGGGCTTTCCTGATTTTCCAGTATCTGAAGAACTCATAAGCTTGATTTCTGAAGCAATGAAATCGGGAAAAAACCAGTATGCACCCATGCCTGGACTGCCGTTGTTGAGAGAACAGATAGCTGAGAAAATATTAAAAACAGGTGGTCGGAGAATTGATCCCGATACAGAGATAACGATTACAGCAGGAGCAACTGAAGCTTTGTTTGCAACAATTATTTCAATTATCAAAACAGATGAGGAAGTGATCGTTCTTGAGCCTACCTATGACTCATATATACCTGCTATTCAACTGGCTGGAGGTATTCCCGTACCTATTCCATTAAACCAACCAGATTTCTCTATCAACTGGGAGGTAATCGAACAAAAGGTTACTGATAAAACCCGGCTTCTCCTCATCAATTCTCCACACAACCCGTCCGGTAGTATTATTTCGAAAGGTGATATTGAACGGTTGATTAAAGTATTAGATAAAAATCCGAATTTACTGGTGCTGAGTGATGAGGTTTATGAACATTTGATTTTTGATGAACAGCAGCATCAAAGCGTCCTAAATTACCCGACTATTGCTGATCGTTGCATAGCAGTATATTCATTTGGTAAGACTTTCCACGCAACAGGTTGGAAAACAGGATATGTTGTTGCATCCCCGGCGATATCCGCGGAAATCAGGAAAGTTCATCAATACCTAACGTTCAGCGTACATACACCTTCTCAGTTTGGCATTGCTGAATATCTCAGAAACGCCAATAACTATTTAAGCCTGCCTGCCTTTTATCAGAAAAAGCGAGATCTTTTTTTAAAGTCAATATCAGGATCGCGTTTCAAGGTCATAGAAAGTAAAGGCACCTATTTTCAACTGTTGGATTACAGTGAAATCACGGATGAAAAAGACACCGAGTTTGCCAAAAGACTGGTGGATGAGTTTAGAATTGCAGCCATTCCAATTTCAGTCTTTTATACCGATCAAAAAGACGACAAACTACTTCGGTTCTGCTTCGCTAAAAAGGAAGACACATTGGTAAAAGCTGGTGAGATTATCAGAAGTATTTAGGATTTTCTTCTGAAGTGCCTCAAACGATATTAACTTCCCTTTCGAGATCAATTCCGTATTTCTCCGATATTGATTGTTTGATATCCTCCGACAATTGCCAAAGATCTGCGCCTACGCCATTACCATAATTCACCAACACCAGCGCCTGATTTCTGTGCACCCCGATATCTCCGAAAGTTTTGCCTTTCCAGCCAGCGTGTTCGATTAACCAACCCGCGGGTACTTTAACACCTTGCTCATTAGGGTAACCAACAATTTTGGGATGATTTGATTTGAGCAGTTCAAATTGTGCTGTTGAAATCGTTGGATTTTTAAAGAAGCTTCCTGCATTGCCAATTTGAGCTGGATCAGGCAGTTTACCCTGTCGAATAGCAATGACAGCATCGCTCACATCTTTAATAGTTGGTTCTACAATTCCTTTTTCTTCCAGCGTTTGCCGAATCACCCCGTAGGAAGTATTTACCACTGGCTCTTTAGATAACTGCAAGGTCACTGAAGTAATGAAATATTGATTCTTATGAGACGACTTGAAAATACTATGTCTGTATCCAAAATCGCATTCCTTTTGATTGAAAGTAACCAATTCGCCATTTTCGTATGCGACAGCCTCCAGCTGAACAAAAACATCCTTTATCTCCACACCATATGCTCCGATGTTTTGCATTGGCGCAGCTCCAACAGTTCCTGGTATCAAGCTCATGTTCTCAATTCCACCCCACCCTTTTTCAACAGCATACAAAACAAATTGATGCCAGTTCTCACCAGCACCCACTTTAATCACTACTTCATGCTCATCTTCGGAGACTATTTCAATGCCTTTTATTTGATTTTTGATCACCAGGCCAGAGTAGTCTTTAGTAAACAAAACATTAGATCCTCCACCTAATACCAGATGTTTGTGATTCCTAAATATATCTGATTTGGTAAGTTCTATTAACTGATCTACATCTGAAATACGAACGAGGTATCGTGCTGTGGACTCAATCCCAAAAGTATTCATGTCTTTCAGACTAACGTTTTCAGCAATATCCATTGAAATAATTCTTTACTTTCTATTTTTACTGTAATGTTAACCTGATTTTTTAAATAAACTAATGCCAGGCGATACTTAGCGTCTGAATTAAGCGAAATTTATGATGATGAAGTTCAAAAAAACCGGAACCAAGATCAATGGAATTACTTTTTAGGAAAAGAGACATCAGACAACTTGCCATACTAAGAATTATCATCGGCACTTGGTTTTTTGTTGACCTGCTGAGCATGCTCGTTTCAGGATATGTTAAAGAAGCCTATGTAGAAGCAACCATGAATTTTGCCTTCTATGGTTTTGAATGGATAAAGCCGCTACCGGGTGCGGGAATGTATGGGTTATATATTTTCCTAACGATCACCACTATTGGTATCATCACAGGTTATAGATATCGACTTAGCCTTGGGCTATTCCTCATAGGGTTTTCTTATGTTTTCTTATGTGATATCGTCTACACGCTGAACAAATTCTATTTATTCATTTTACTGGCCATCATGTTATTGTTTACTGACGGTCATAAAAGCATTTCAGTAGTAGCGAAAAACAAACAGATAAAAACAATTGATAACTGGCAGATTCTTATTTTTCAATTTCTCTTTGCACTCATCTACACATTATCCGGGATCTCCAAGATTAATCTTGATTGGTTGTTACATGCTGAGCCGCTAATATTTTTTTACAAAAACAAGATTCCTTTCAAATGGCTCTCAAATGACATGTATGTCTTGCTCGTCTATACATTTACCTACTGTGGAGTTACTTTCGACCTGACTATTAGCTGGCTGCTGGCCTATCGAAAAACTAATTTCATCGCGAATATCTTACAAGCATTATTTCACCTGCTCAATTTCGCCATCTTACACATAGGAAGCCTTTCACTGTTTTCGATCATGATTACCTGGCTGCTATTCCCCACGCCATGGCTTAAAAGGAAACTACGATATTTAACAGAATTATCAGAAGATATTAGCCGTTCACTACAATCAAGAAAATTGGTCATAATGGGGCTTTCCTTTTTTATATTGATCAATATTCTGATACCGACAAGGCATTTTATAGTGGGAACAGAAGTAAACTGGACAGAGAAGGGACATCGGTTTTCCTGGCGTTTGATGACCAGAGCTAAACGAGGTAGCTCTGCCAACTTCACCGTAGTAGATAATAATACTGGAGAAAAGTATAACATCAACGAGCGAAAAATACTAACATCAAGACAATATAGAAAAATGGCTGCCGAAACAGATTTGGTTTTAGCATTTGCCGATTATCTAAAAGGCGACTATGAAAAAAGGTTGTCCCATAGCAATATATCCGTATATGCCACAGTACTGACCAAGCTCAATGGCAGGGACAAGAATTATTTAATAGACCCTGAATTGGACCTAACCACAGTCAGCAGGTCATTTCTTTTCGATAAAGTATCGACACCATTGAAAGACCGCTATCAATCGGAATAAGACTGATAGCGATCATCTTTTTTACTATCTTTTGTAAACTATTTTGCCTCCTACGATTGTGTAGTCGACTTGTGTATCTAATATCTCTTCTTCCGGTACGGTCATCAAATCCTGAGAGAAAACTGTGAAATCTGCCAGCTTCCCTACTTCAATCGATCCTTTGATACCTTCTTCAAAAGCACCATAAGCACCATCCAGTGTGTAAGCCTGTAGTGCCTGCGGCCTTGTCATTTTTTGCTCCGGTTCATAACCGCCAGCAGGTGTACCTTTCAGAGTCTTTCTGGAAACCGAAGAATAAAATGAAGCTATTGCACTTACTGGTTCAACAGGTGCATCTGTCCCGTTGATCACTTTCGCACCACTTTGAAGTAGTTTTTGCCAGACATATGCTCCGGCCAGAATCCTTTGTAAACCCAAACGGTAGATTGCCCAGGGCCTGTCAGAAGACATATGTATTGCCTGAACCGATGCAATCACGTCAAGTTCTGCAAATCTAGGGATATCATCTAAAGCAATATGCTGTGCATGTTCCACACGGAAACGATGATTTTTATCACCTTCACTGATTGTATTTTCAAAAATGTCTAACACCTCTCTATTGGCTCGATCTCCGATGGCATGAACACAAAGTTGAAATCCATTTTTGTAACCTTCGGAAGAGACTTTTTGGATGGCAGCCATCGGCATTACATTGTGTCCAAACTTCCCTTTCGCATCAGTGTATTCTTTCAGCAACCACGCACCTCTGGAACCCAGTGCGCCATCAGCGTATAATTTGATAGACCGAACCGTCAGGTGATCATCGTAGAGACCAATCTCTGGTCCGGATTTGAAATAATCGTCCAACAAAAGTGAATCCCGTCCATTCAACATGGTGTAAACTCTTACTTTCAGCTGATCATTTTCTGCAAATTGTTTAAACAAATCGATTTCTTTCCTGACAGCCCCGGCATTATGCATACTGGTGATTCCATTCTCTAATAATTCCTGAACTGCCAATTCAAGTGCCTTTGCTTCACGTTCCGGTGTAGATTCTGGAATTGAATCAATTATTTCGCTCTGAGCTGTCTCATTAAAAATTCCCGTTGGATTTCCTCCAAGTCCCATGAAAATTTCTCCGCCATGAGGCTGTGGGCTATCTCTGTTGATACCTGCCTTCTCCATTGCTGCAGCATTCGCTAATCCCATATGACCACTTGCGTGCTTCAACCACACCGGATGATCTGGTACTCTTGCACTTAATTCATCGTGCGTCGGAAATCCCTTAAATCTTGTTTCTGTTTTTTCCTGCCATTTATCCTGATGCCAACCCCTACCCAGAATCCACTCACCTTTAGGCGTTTTGGCAGCCACTTCCTCCACTTTTTGAATCAGCTCTTCATAGCTATTTACCTTCATTAAGTCTATGTTAAGCCTGTTATAGCCAATTCCCATAATATGCGCATGACTTTCAATCAACCCGGGAGTCATCGTTTTGCCCTGCAGGTCAAAAATTTGAGTGCTATCTCCTTTGAACTCTAGGGCATCAGCCTTACTGCCGACAAAAATGATTTTCCCGTCTTTTGACACTACTGCCTCAGTCTTTTCCGAATCTGTCACTGTGTAAATGCTCCCTCCGTAGATAATTAAATCTCCTTTTTCGGAATCATCACTTCCGCAGGAAAAAAGGGTGAAAGTAAATAATGCTATTGCAAATAATCTGTAGAATAGTTTACTCATTTCTAAATGTTTGGTTAGTCTGGATTAATATACTTTATGATTACAAATCTATTGAATAACGGAATCAATTACATCACAAGTAGTGCCATTGGTTGTATAAAAGGAGGAGTTGCCGGCAGTATATTTTTCTGATCTCTCCCATGTTGATTATCATCTGATATTCTTATTGAAAGTGAGTGACTTATCGTTATGAATTAACGTAGAAAACCCATATATTTGCGCTCCGTTTGAATAAACGGTTTTCAATTTATGTTTTACTAATCTATTCAATGGCTGATCTGAATTGAATAGTGTAAATAACAGATCTATATTTCGATAATGGAAGAAAATAAAGAAGAAAAAGCAGCAGAGCAATCTGCTGAGGAGACTAAAGTGGAGAATACCGCTGAGACTCCATCTACGGAAGAAGCTGCAAAAGAAGAAGCTCCTGAAGTAAAAGAAACTGCTCCTGTAGAGGAAGCCCCAGTTGCTGAGGCACCAAAGCAAGAGAAAAAAGAAGCACCTAAAAAGGAAGTAGCTCCTGTCGATGAGCTTGAGCCTATCGGTGACGATTTCGACTGGGATTCTCTTGACACAAGAGGTTTTGGCGAAACATACTCAGAGGAAGACAAAGAGAAAATGATGGGATTGATCTCTGACACTCTTACTTCTATTGAGGAAAAAGAAGTTGTTAAAGGAAAAGTTGTTGGCATAAACAGCAGAGACGTAATCCTGAATATAGGATTCAAATCTGATGGATTGGTATCGGCTGCTGAATTCCGTGATTTACCTGAGCTTAAAATCGGTGATGAAGTAGAAGTTTACATCGAAGAGCAGGAAAACACTAAAGGACAACTCGTACTTTCAAGAAGAAAAGCGAAAATTGTAAAAGCATGGGAGCAAATCCAGGGTGCACTTGACAATGATTCGATCATTGAAGGTATGGTAAAAAGAAGAACCAAAGGTGGTTTAATCGTAGATATCTACGGTGTTGAAGCATTCTTACCAGGTTCTCAAATCGATGTGAAGCCTATTAGAGATTTTGACGTTTTCGTTGGTAAGAAAATGGAAGTGAAAGTTGTCAAAATCAACTATACAAATGATAACGTAGTAGTATCACACAAAGTACTGATCGAGAAAGATCTTGAGAAACAGAAAGCTCAGATTCTTGAAAACCTTGAGAAAGGTCAGGTACTTGAGGGTGTTATCAAGAACATGACAAACTTCGGTGTGTTCATCGATCTTGGTGGTGTTGACGGTCTGCTACACATTACAGACATTTCGTGGGGTAGAATTAATCACCCTGAGGAAATGCTTAAACTTGATGAGAAAGTTAACGTTGTTGTTCTTGATTTCGACGATGACAAGAAGAGAATTTCACTCGGTATGAAGCAATTGACTGCTCATCCTTGGGATTCTCTAAGCAAAGACCTTGATATTGGTTCTAAAGTAACTGGTAAGATTGTAAATGTTGCTGATTACGGTGCATTCCTTGAAATCGTACCTGGTGTGGAAGGACTTATCCACGTTTCTGAAATGTCATGGTCTCAGCACCTGAGAAATCCTCAGGATTTCATCAATATTGGTGACTCTTTGGAAGCTGTAATTTTGACGATCGACAGAGACGAAAGAAAAATGTCTCTAGGTATCAAGCAGCTTACTGAAGATCCATGGACGAAACAAGACGTTCTTACGAAATACGGAGTGGGTACAACTCACAAAGGAATCGTTAGAAACCTTACTAACTTTGGATTGTTCATCGAGCTTGAAGAAGGAATCGACGGTCTTGTACACGTTTCTGATCTTTCTTGGACTAAGAAAATCAAACACCCTTCTGAGTACGTAAAAGTGAATGACGAACTTGAAGTAAAAGTTCTCGAGCTTGACGTTGATAACAGAAGGCTTGCTTTAGGTCATAAACAATTGGAAGAAAATCCTTGGGATACTTTCGAAACGGTATTCACAAGAGGATCTTCTCACAAGTGTACGATCATCTCCAAAAACGACAAAGGAGCCATTCTTGAGTTACCTTATGGTATCGAAGGTTTCTGCTCAGGTAAAAACCTGAAGAAAGAAGACGGATCCGTTGCTAACAACGGAGAGTCTTTAGACTTTGTGGTTCTTGAGTTCTCTAAAGATGATAAGAGAATTATCCTTTCTCACGTAGCTACTTACCAGGAGGCAGCTAAGGCTGAGCTTCAGGAAGAGCCTAAGAAAAAGGGATCTGGCAAGAAAGGCGGAAACGCAATCAACAAGATCAACAACGAAGGAGAAAAAGCTACTCTTGGAGATCTTGATGCATTGACTCAGTTAAAAGAGCAAATGCAAGGTGGCGGAAAACCTGCTAAATCAGACGATAGCGCAGCGGCTGACAAGTCTGCTGAATAAAAATTAATATTTTCTAAAAAAAGGGCATCAAGTATGCCCTTTTTTTTACTTAATTCTTATATTTGCAATCCTGTTTTGGTCGAATGGCCGAGTGGCTAGGCAGAGGTCTGCAAAACCTTTTACAGCGGTTCGAATCCGCTTTCGACCTCAAATAAATCCTGATAGATGATACTTATCTATCAGGATTTTTTATTTTTATCGTTTCATTGATATGATGATCATAAAAACATTAAAATCTGCGGGTTTGGTTCTATTGATCTATTTGCTTTCGTCGAATAGTATTGTAGCGCAAACTTTCTTCAAAAACCATTACAAAGATCGGTTCTTCACCGTTAGTGTAGGAACAGGTCAAAATGGATATTTTGGTGAACTAAATGCTCAGAACAACATCAGACGGGGCTTTAGAAATGCAACCGCCTCCTTTGAAGCAAGACTTCTCGACAGGATCAGTGCCAGAGCAGAGTTCACCTATTTCACTGTTTCAGGTGCCGACAAATTTGCTCCCGACAGTACATTCGAAAGGCAGAGAAATTTATCATTTCAATCAAGAAATTTCGAACTGAATTTACAGGCATTGATCTATTTGAATCACTACCCGGAATCGTTCCGTAAAAGAAAAGCTTGGGATCCGTTTATTTCTGCAGGGGTTGGTGTAGTCAGGTATAATCCCTCAACCATTCTGGATGAAGAAACTGTCTTCCTTCGAGATATTCAGACAGAAGGCGTATCATATGGAAATTATGCTTTGGTGTTACCTGTCGGAATTGGTGTCAAGGCAAGTGTTACCCGTTACCTCAACGTTATATTGGAAGCTGGCTATCGATTTACTTTTACGGATTATCTGGATGACGTCTCCGGGAATTTCCAGGATTTTGAAGACAACACCATCCAACAAAGACTATCTAATAGAAAAGATGAAATCCCGATCGTCAATCGCGAAGCTTTCGATAGCCTCATCCCGGGACAACCAAGAGGAGATTCGGATAGCAATGATGCTTACTTGATGATCAATTTTAAACTAGAATATTATCTTCCCTTGTTGATTAATGGGAAATAATTCTTTTTATAGCATCAACAACATATTTTAGCTGATCATCAGACAATCCAACGCCCGAAGGAAGGCAAATTCCTTTCTTAAATAACTGCTCTGAAGCACCATTTAATAGTGCTTCTTCATTTTGAAAAACCGGCTGTCTATGCATCGGATTCCATATAAATCGGGATTCAATATTATAATTTCCATCCAACTGACTAATTAAAGTACCAGCATCAACATGGTCAGGCACCAAAGCACATGAAAGCCAATAAGATGGCGTGGCGTCTTCTCTTGCAGACAGAAACCGAAACCCTAACTCTTCCAGGCAACTTCTGTAAAATAGGTTGATGGCTTTTTTTCTTTTCAATCTGAAATCAAAATCTGCTAATTGTGCAATTCCTAAAGCAGCCAACAAATTACTCATCCGGTAATTGAACCCGATTTCTTCATGCAGGTAATACACTTCAGCTTTTTTTGCCTGTTTAGACATATAGATAAAGTACTCTTTATCCTCTTTGCT
>JBCBHL010000061.1:0-25459 GCA_038525605.1 Bacteroidota bacterium | reverse complement strand
CAGGTGCGGCGCATATTGCAGTGGGTGACGGAGATGCAGGAGGTGCAATTGTGGCCGGAATGTATTTTTTTAACACTGAGGAAATTAGAGGAGCATTTGAATCTCTCAATTATCCTACTTACCTGATTTATCCACTTGGAATTGCAAAGCTATTAGGTCTCGTTGCTATTCTAACAAGAAAATCTGATACGCTCAAAGAATGGGCCTATGCAGGATTTTTCTTTGATTTTTTGTTGGCAGGTGCGGCGCATATTGCAGTGGGTGACGGAGATGCAGGAGGTGCAATTGTGGCAACTGTCTTATTGCTGACCTCCTATTTCATGCAAAAAAGCGTTTTTAGTAAATAATTAAAAGTTTGAACGATTCAATAAAATGAAAAGAGTTATTAAGAACAAAGCCCTCAATGTAATGTTGATCATGGTCGGTTTAATTTTTATAGGACCTGCCGGAATTGCCAGACAATCAGAAGATCCGGCTAAACTGATAGCTGAAATGGAACAGGCTGTTGGTAACTGGGATGATTTATATGCACTGAATGATGTGCAATTCGATTACAATTATGAGTACCCTGGACAGGGTACTAAAGATTTGTCTGTTGAAAAGTATGTTTTCGAAGGTGAAAAGTCCTGGGCAAAATATGCTGTTCATCAGATCAATGTTGCTCCAAATACGCCCGGCGAAGTTATTCAATACTATGATGGTACAGGTGCAAAAGTGTCACAGGCAGGCAAAGAACTTACTGATGAAGCGTCCGTAGGGTTGGCGGTTTTTCTCAGGAAGGCTAATTATTTCTGGTTTGTAATGAATTTCAAATTGAGAGATCCCGGGACAGTTCACAAATACTTAGGTGACGAGTCTGTAGATGACGTCAAGTATGATAAAATTTCGATAGGCTATGAAAGTGCAGTTACGGGAAAACCAGAAAACGATGCATATATTATTTTTATCAATAAAGAGACAAAGCTAATTGACAGGTTTTTCTTTTCATTACCAGCAATGGGAGTAAAGCAACCTGTAATACTGATGGAAGTTGATTACACAGAATATGAAGGCTTGAAGTTACCTACTACCAGAAGGGCTTATATGCCAGATCCAAAGACCGGAAAGTTGTCAGCTTCTCCTTCGATTGTTCAAACTTCTACTAATTTGAAGTTTAACAATGGCTTTACCGACGAAGACATGAAGATGTGATATAAGACATCCTAAACTGCAAAAGAGAACCTTGCCATTATTTTGGTGAGGTTTTTTTGTTTTTAAAACCAACTATTCGTGCTTTATTGTATATTATCAATGATGAAGTAAAAATTATGGTCAGGGCATTCTATTTTGTGACACGATTTTATGATTTATCTAATTAGTCTGATTACTGTTTTTTTTGTGTTTACGACAGTTTATGTATATCTAAAATATCGTAAGCTGCAGTCGAAAGACCGATCCCTGTTGATGGCAATAGAAATATCAAGAGAAGGGGTTTATTTCATGAATCTCGATACTGAAGAAACTGAGTTAAGCAATAGTTACTTCAAATTGCTTGGCTATGAACCCGATGAAATTTCCTTCGATCTGAAAACGTGGATTAGTCACGTTCACCCATCAGACAGAGAATGGGTTACAAATGTTTATGAGAAGCTGGATGGTAAAAAGGATACTTATATATCAATTGAATACAGGTTAAAGACAAAAGGTGGTAGCTACCTCTGGTTTTTGGACAGGAGTAAGGTTGTCGCATTTAATGAGTCCGGAAAGGCGGTAAAGTCTATAGGAACGATTACGCAGATAGATCAGATTAAGAAAGCGGAAAAGGAAATTGAGGAGAAAAACAGGCAGTTGAATGAGGCATTGAGTAAGTTAAAGAAATCTCAGGCCCAGCTCATCGAAATGGAAAAGATGACAGCCATTGGCATGCTAACCTCCGGTATTGCAAATGAATTGAATAACCCTTTGAATTACGTGAAAGGAAATGTACATCCCATTCGAAATGACCTTGCCGATCTTAAAAAATATGTTTCCTCTATATCGGATAATGATGATTCGGGAAATTCAGTCGCGATCAATTCCCTCAATAAAGCTTATAACGTTGATGAGCTTTTTGCAGAAATTGATGTGTTGCTGGATGGCATAGAAACTGGGGCAGAGAATTCATCGGAAATTGTAAAGACATTGAAGATATTCTTTACGGACCAGAATAGTGAAAAACCTGTGATGCTTAACTTGCACGAAAATATCGATTCTGCTATTCGATTACTTCACGGACGCATAAAAAGTCATATCACCATTCACAAGCACTTTGGACAAGTGCAGCATATTAACGGATGGCCAGGTAAGTTGAACCAGGTATTTACCAACTTGCTCTTGAATAGCATTGAAGCAATTGATCCAGTCAGCAAAGGGAATATTTACATTACTACTTATCAGGAAAATGATCTGGCTCATGTTCTGTTGGAAGACGATGGTGCCGGAATCGATGAACTCATCCAAAACAAAATATTTGATCCGTTTTTTACGACCAAATCAGATAGCAATGGACTGGGACTTTCTGTAGTGAAAGCGGTAGTGAATTCGCATAATGGAAAGGTCAATGTAAGCAGACAAGATCAAAAAACACAAGTGCATATCTCCCTGCCTTTGTCTATGGAAATGCCCGTTTGAAAATATCATATTTCTGTGATACTTTATTTTTTGAACAATTTCCCTCGTATACTGATTTACATATTAACAAAACAAGTGAATTAATGATTCTAAATAGTTTTAAAAGCATGATTTCGGGAAAACTGGGTTTTTTTATGATGATCTTAACGGTTTTTGTTTTTACAGCAAACTGCCAGGAAACAAAAAGTTCGGAGAGTGGAAGTAGTGTTCAGAGAAGTTCTGACGGTGTAAGAATTGTATCAGAAGCCTTCGATGATTTTGAAATTAAGTTATCCAATAGTGAGTGGAAGAAGAGATTAAGTGAAAGTGCTTATTATATCCTGAGAGAGCAGGGTACCGAATATGCATTTAGCGGTAAGCTTAACAAAAATTATAAAGAAGGGACCTATTATTCAGCAGCAACCATGCAGCCATTGTTTAGTTCAGAGACTAAATTCGATTCCGGAACAGGCTGGCCAAGTTTTTTTGCGCCCATTGATGAAGAAGCAGTTCTGTTGGTGAAAGATACCAAGTACGGAATGATCAGATGGGAAGTTGTTGACAGTAAAAGTGGTTCACATTTGGGCCATGTCTTTGATGATGGACCCGCTCCGACAGGAAAAAGGTATTGCATGAATTCTGAAGCTATGATATTTGTCCCGGAAGGAGAGGAGCCACCTAAGTTTGATAAAAAATAAGACTTTATCGACTAATTGTAAGTCAAGTTTCCTATTTTGCAAGGCTCTAATCTTAAATAAGGAGTTCTAATGAAAGAAAAAGAATTCAGCATTAGCTACAAGATTTTGTCCGAAAACGAGCTTAGCGAAGAACAAAAGAAGACTATGGAGGCAGCAACTAATGCTGTAAAGACCGCCTATAGCCCATATTCAAATTACCAGGTAGGTGCTGCTTTATTTTTAGAAAATGGTGAAGTAGTTGCAGGAAATAATCAAGAAAATGCAGTTTATCCATTGGGTCTTTGTGCCGAAAGAGTTGCTTTGTTCAATAGTGGTACACTGTACCCTACGGTAAAACCATTGTTGCTGGCTTTAACAGTGGCGTCTGAAAACAAACCAGGCTTTCCATGCGGTAGCTGCAGACAAGCATTGATAGAGTTTGAATTGAGGTTCGAATGTGAGATATCGATCCTGATTGAATCAAGAAACAACGAATACATTTATTTCGATTCTGTTAAGGAAATCTTGCCATTTGCCTTCGATCAGTCCAATCTTGGTTAAACGACCGATACAGTTTAGAACTTAAAGACAGATAGCTATATTTTATTCGTCACCTAAATTTTAGTAATTGGTATACCGAATATGTTGATTCATCAATTTTATTTCGGTCTTTTGCAGATTTCTATCATATTTGAAATGTAAGAAAGACATAAAAAAATATTCATATACATATTTAAAGATTTCCATAGCTGGTAGATTCGAAAAGGCCATCTCGTCTAGGACAGGTGGTTTTTTCCTTTTTTAGCTATTTGTAATCAAGTATTGAAAGATACGTTCCAAACCAATCTATGCCATTTTAAATGCTGAGGTAACTAACCAAAAAATCCGTTGCTTCTTGGTACTAATCAATTTGGAAAAATTTTAATCTCAGAAGAATTTCATCCTCATTTAAATTTGACCTATTCTCTACGCATGTTCTTTCAGCAGTTTGATGGCTTCACTGACATGCCTGGTTGCATCAATGGCGGAGCTAAATGAGCCGATCATTATACCTTCTTTGTCGAAAACAAATGTTTCTCTTCCAGGTAGCAAGCCAAAAAGGTTTCTTTTGACCTTGAATGCGTGCTCAGCTTTTTTGTTTACGTCACTTAATAGTGTGTATTCAAGATTATAGCTTTCGGCAAACTTTTTGTGTTGTTTCGGGCTATCTCCGCTGATACCAATTACTTCTGCATCTAATTCATTTTGGATGATATTGTAATTGTCCCGGAACGAACAGGCCTCTTTGGTACAACCTGGAGTGAAGTCTTTTGGATAAAAATAGACTACTACATTTTTTCCTTTAAACTGATCTAGTGAGATTAGTTCATTAGCCTGATTCGGCAATTGAATATTAGGGATTGAATCACCTTTTTTTAGACTCATGACGAAGTTTTTTATTGATATTGAGAATAGTACTTTTTAATAATTTGTTCAGCGGGCTTGTTTTGTGGAGTGAACCTTTTATTTTCATTTCCACCGGCTCTGTTATGATTTGGGAACCATTTCCATAGAAACCCACCTTTAAACCAGTCCTCATTCCAGAATACCTCATACATAGCCTGATATGCGTTAATCTGAGTGTCGCTATTATACGAAAAGTTGTTTTGATCGATTTCCCAGTGTTTACCTGCTCCGAAATCTACGCTTTGATAACCATATTCAGTGAAAAGAATGGGTTTGTGATGTCGATCACTTAGGCTTTTCAATGTGTCTTTGAGTGGAAGCCATGATTTTTTCAGTGCTTCTACTGTAGGTGTTTTTTCATGAATTAGTGGAAAGTATGCATCAATGCCGATGTAATCTAGTTTGTCCCAAAAGGTCACTTCGTGGTAATTATCCCAATTGGCCGCATAGGTAAGTTTACCATTATAGACCTTTCTGATTTTTGATATCAGGTTTTCCCAATATTGAGGTCTTTCACGAACAACCATTCTAAACTCGGTAGCCATGCAAAATATTTCCACATCGAGCGAATCTGCGAGACGAGCATAGGTGAGTATGTATTTGTCAAATTGCTTTTCCCATTTGACCCAATCTTCTTCAGTTTCTAATTTGAATTCACCGGCCCATCCTTGTCCCATCACCCATATATGTGGTTTGATCATGGTTTTGAGTCCCATTTTTTGAGCCTCCTGAACGATGTTGATGGTTCCTGCAACAGTTTCTCCATACCACTGCCTGTCAGTATTGAAATATACATCAGGACTGTTGCCACGGGTAAAGGCATATGGAATAGCAGCAAGATAGTTGGCACTGAGATCCTTGACCGGGCTCATGTTTTCAGCACCAACAGCAGATCTTGTCGAAACGTAATTGACGCCATTGATTTTCTCTGAATCCCCTCGTTTCGTACTGCACAGCGTCAGGCTGAGGCTTATAATGATTAGTAAGATCAAAGAGGAACCTGTCAGAAGCTTATTCATTTTCTTTATTTTCAGGAAAAAACTTAAATAACAATACTGGAAGCAAAAACAAATCTATCAATAAGGCGAAGATTAATGTCAATACGATGAAAAATCCGGTAAAGAATGAAGCTCCAAACGAGGAAAAACAAAAAACACCAAATCCAAGACATAACAATACTGTCGTTTTTATAATCGCCATCCCTGCCGTAGAGAACGTATTCTTAACTGCTTCAATGGTAGAGTTGTTCGATCTTTCAATTTTAAATTTACTGATGAAGTGAATCGTGTCATCAACGGCAATTCCAAAAGAAATGGCAAAGATGATACTGGTAGTTAGCTTAATCGGGATACCCCAAATGCCTATAACAGCAGCGGTGAGTAATACCGGAAGCATATTAGGAATTAACGTAATGAGAATCATTGCAAAAGACCGAAACAAAACGACGCTGATAACCGCAACAGAACAGAAAGCGAATAACAAGCCCCAAAATAAGTTTTCAGAGAGATATTCATGACTTCTGTCAATTAGATAAGTAGTTCCCGTAATCTTATACTCCAACTTTTTAGAATGGATTTTGTCAATAAACGCCATCAATTGCTGATCTTTCTCCGCAGTACGCAACGAACCCCACTCAGGAATAAAACCACTGATTTTGCCATAATCCGCCTCCGGTTTACCGATAATCAGAATCTTTCTCGCGGCAAGTTTTTGATTAAATTTCAATAGTTGATTAATTTCCTGCTGCTCTGATGGCAATTTGTACTGTTTTGCCATTCCACCATTATAGGACTGTCGAATGATTTTAAGTTCTTCCAATGGGGAGATAATGTTTTTTAGTCCATAGTTACTTTTTAGGTAATTCTGTATTTCGTCTAATTCTTCCAGATAATCCGATTGTAATACGGGAGAGCCATCCGGAGTATAAAAATACAGATTCCAAGGTTTGGTACCTCCAAAATTTTGATCAATTGATTCGAATGACTGCTTTGAAAAACTATTATCGGGCAGGTCATCGAGCAGATAAGCATCTATTTTAATCAGAGAAGCTCCTGCTACTCCAACGATCAACAGGACTAAACTTAAGCTAATAATGATGCCCTGACGATTCAGGGACGTTTCAAAACACCAGCTCGAAATTCTCTGCCAGATTCTGGTGTTCTTCTCTTTTTTTTGAGTCAGATGGCGGGAGAAAAAGGGAAGTAATACAAACGTAAAACCAAAAGCGATGAAAACTCCGACAGCTGTAAATACTCCTAATAACTGAACCGGTACCACTCTGATCGAAACCAGCGAAATGAAACCAATGGCAGTGGTCAGAGAAGTTAAAAATGTTGCTAACCCTATCTCTTTTATGGTTTTCAGTAGCGCTTCCTGGTGTGTATGTCCATTGAGAAGACTTACATGAAATTTTGTGTAAAAGTGGATGACATCTGAAATGGCAACAAATGAAATGATCGTTGGAATTAGAACAGTCAGAATGTTGAGAGAATAACCAAATGCGGTCATTATTCCCAGCGTTGTGATGATCGTCGTTAGAATTAACAATAGTGGAATGAAAACTGCCGGCCATGAACCATATTGTACCTTCAGAAAGATGATGATAATTGCGAAAGCTAAGGCGATAAACAGACCAAAGTCGGTTTTAATCAATTCAACGAATTCAGATTGAACGCTGGACCTTCCTGCCAGGTAATAGTCATTAATATCTGCTTCTGTCAGAATTCTCTTAACGTCATTTACATAATTTTCGGAGGTTTGAAAATCATCAAAATGCTTATGCCTGATCTTGATGATGACTGACTGATTTTCAATTGAGAATAGGTTCTTTTCAAATGTTCCGTTGTTAACTAATCTGATACTGTCTGCAACTAATCCGTTTTCGTCTGAAGGGTGAAGTACCTGAATTTTCGATAAGCCAAAAGATGTTTTTACCGGAATGGCAATATTAGTAGGAGAGATGATTTCATCAGTATTGTTCAATGACTTGATCTCATCAGCGATCTTTGCAAGCTTTTCTATGAACTCACTTTTAAAGATGCCTTTACGGTTCTTTAAGGTGATTAATAGAAAGTCATTATCGTAATCGAATCGGTCTTTAAACTCCAGAAAAACCTCTCTGTCTGGATGTCCAACAGGGAAAAAACTTTCAAAATCGAAATTAAAAGAAATTTTTGTAAGAAAACTACCTGACAGGACTACTAATAGTGATAAAACATAAAAGGCATATTTTAATCTTTGCTGAGAAGTGTAAAAATTTGATATCGATTTATTTATTTTGTCGCCTAGACGCATGAGCATTTTTCAAACCTTAATTTTATAGCAGAGATATTAAAAACCCAATTTTATGAAGCAATATCACGACTTAATGACCCATATTCTTGAGAGTGGAAGTGAGAAAGGAGACCGGACAGGAACAGGAACAAAAAGTGTTTTTGGCTATCAGATGCGGTTTGACTTACAGAAGGGCTTTCCATTGGTGACTACCAAAAAAGTGCATTTACGGTCTATCATTCATGAATTGCTATGGTTCTTGAAAGGTGACAGCAATATCAAATACCTGAAAGACAATGGCGTATCCATTTGGGATGAGTGGGCTGACGAGGCAGGAAATCTCGGACCTGTTTACGGTGTTCAATGGAGGTCCTGGCAAGGTTATGATGGTGAAACGATCGATCAGATCACACAACTGATTGATATGATCAAAAATAATCCGAACTCTCGGAGGTTAATGGTAAGTGCGTGGAACGTAGCGCAAGTGAACAATATGGCATTGCCGCCTTGTCACTCATTGTTTCAGTTTTATGTAGCTGATGGAAAATTGAGTTGTCAGTTGTATCAGCGTAGCGCCGATGTATTTTTAGGGGTTCCTTTCAATATTGCATCCTATGCACTATTGACAATGATGATCGCACAGGTAACTGGCTATGAATATGGTGATTTTGTACACACGTTTGGAGATGCTCATTTATATTCTAATCACATAGAGCAGGCGAATTTGCAATTGACACGCGAATTGAGGCCTTTGCCGACAATGAAGCTAAATCCGGAAGTGAAAAATATATTTGATTTTAAGTATGAGGATTTTACTTTGGAAGGCTATAATCCACATCCACATATAAAAGCTGCCGTTGCAGTATAATATTGAACCAAATGGATAAACTTTCGTTCTTAACAACAGTCGTTTAAGAATAACATTTACATGGCAGAAAAAAGTTCCGTATTTGATATGATCGGTCCCGTAATGATTGGGCCTTCCAGTTCTCATACAGCAGGTGTTGTAAAGATTGGTAAGGTTACTTTCAGGCTTTTAAGTGGGATTCCGGAGAAGGCCACTATTACTTTTTACAATTCTTTTGCGCGAACTTATGAAGGCCATGGTAGTGACAGGGCAATATTAGCAGGGTTGATGGGCTTTGATACAGATGATAAAAAGATAAAGAATTCATTTGACTACACAGAAGAAAACGGAATGATTTATGCATTTAAGTCAGTAGCAAACGCCAATACCTTTCATCCAAATACAGTTAAAATAGAAGCTGAAAGAGATGGTGAGAAAATCTCAGTAACAGGTGAAAGCAGGGGCGGAGGAGTAATCAAAATTGTAGATGTCAATGGCTTTTCGGCTGGTTTTACAGCTTCATTGCATACTATACTAATTGAGGCTGATGACAAAACCGGAAGTATCGCCTATGTTTCTGATGTACTGTCGCATGATGAATGTAACATTGCGACGATGACCGTTTCAAGAAAAGGTAAAAATGACATTGCCTGTCAGATTTTAGAAATGGACTCCGGCATCAGACCCATCACTATTGAATATTTGAAAAGTTTAAGTTGGATTAAAAAAGTAATATATATCCCTAATATAGATTAACACCCAGTAACTATGAAACTCAAAATAGGATTTTTTATTTTTCTGCTGCTGTCAGGGTTTGCCCTCAAAGCACAGCAGGGAAAGATATGGGATTTGCAGTCCTGTATAAATTATGCGTTAGAAAACAACATACAGGTCAAACAAAGCGATCTCAACAGAATTCAAAGTGCTGTTGCTTTGAAAGGAGCAAAAATGTCTAGATTACCTTCTTTAAATGCTTCAACTAATTACAATCTGAGTACAGGTAGGTCAATTAACCCTTTTAGTAATGTAATCGAAAATGATGATATCCAGTCGCAAAGGTATAACCTCAATTCGAGTATGACTTTATTCAACTATTCTGCGATCAATAATACGATCAAAAGAGGAGTTGTGGACCTGGAGGTGAGCGAGTATAACCTGGAGAATACGAAGAACCAGACTACTCTCAGTATCATTACATTTTTCACTAATGTTCTTTTGAATGAAGAACAAATGAAAAATGCCAGGTTTAATCTGGAAACGACTCAAATCAGGTTAGATCAGGTGGAGAAACAGGCTGCAGCGGGAGCTGTTAACAGACAGGAGTTGCTTCAGGCAAGGCAACAACTGGCTTTAGACGAATTTAATTTAATTAATTCAGAAAATGCGTTCGAATTGGCAAAGCTGAGTCTTCAACAGGCCATGCAATTACCAGTTACGGGTGATTTTGCCATACAAGTTCCGGAGCTTTCTGATCCTGAGGTGAACGTATTGCTTGAAAAACCCTCGACAATTTATCAGACTGCACTGGCAGAGCAACCAGATATCAAAAGTGCGGAGGCAAATGTGAAAAGTGCAAGACTCGGTGTTAAAATCAGCGAGGCTGGTCTTTATCCTTCTATCACGGTATCAGCAGGTCTGGCAACTAGCTATTCCAGTATTGCGCCACCATCTATTCCAAGAGATGGTACAGATAATATTACAATAGCAGTTCCTGTCGGTGTTGTGCCATCTACGGGTGAGACGGTGTTGGCAAGTCAGGATGTGCCTGCCGAGTTCGATGACCTGACATATGTCAGACAATTGGACTTTAACCAGAATAGTTTCGTCGGTTTGAATTTGAATATTCCGATATTCAACGGGCTAAGTGCCAGAAATAATCTTCAAAATGCCAGGATTAATCAGCAGAGAGCGGAGTTGAATGCAGAAAACGCAAAAAACCAGCTAAGACAAAATATAGAGCAAGCCTATCTCGATGCAGTTGCTGCCGGAAAAAGCTACCAATCTTCGAAAAAGCAGGTGGAAGCACTCACAGAATCACTTAAAAATGCTGATCAAAGGAATGCATTAGGTGCGATCACACCAATTGAATACAATCAAATTCGAAATGATTACAACAGAGCAAAAACTGACGAAATCAGAAATAAATACGATTATATCTTTAAACTCAAAATTTTAGACTTTTACCAGGGGAAAAACTTATCTTTTTAAAATATTATGGCAAGGAAAAAGAAATCAAGCAATAAAGTATTATACATACTGGTAGCACTTGTTGTTGTTTTAGTCATTGCAGGAGTAATCGCTAAGAAACAAGGACTTATCGGATCTGACAGGTCTACAGAGGTAGAACTGGCTGATGCTACAAAAGCAACAGTGGTGGAGAAGGTAAGTGCGTCAGGCGCTATCCAACCGGAAGTTGAAGTAAAAGTAAGCCCCGAAGTATCTGGAGAAATCATAGAGTTGGTAGTAGAAGAAGGTGATTCAGTACAATCCGGTAATCTCGTCGTGAAGATCAGACCTGATAATTTTCAAAATGCACTTGAACAGCAGCTTGCAGCGCTCAATCAACAAAAGGCTAATCTTGCAGATTCAAAAGCAAGGAGAGCACGAGCTGAAGCTACCTTTACGCAGGCAAAACTTGCCTTTGACAGACAGGTAAAACTGAAAGAGGAAAATGTAATCTCCGAAGCTGACTATGAGACAGCTGTTGCCAATTTTAATGTAGCAAAACAGGATTTAAACTCTGCTAAGCAAAGCGTAATTGCTGCTGAATATCTGGTAGAGAGTTCGTCAGCAAGTGTGGCAAATGCTAGAGAAAATCTCAATCTGACCACTATTCGCGCTCCAATGACCGGTATCGTTTCCAAACTCAATGTTGAAAAAGGGGAGAGGGTATTAGGAACTTCTCAGATGCAGGGTACAGAGCTTTTTAGAATAGCAGACCTTGGTAAAATGGAAGTGAGAGTGGATGTGAATGAAAATGACATCATCAAAGTATCCATAGGTGATACCGCTATCATTGATGTGGATTCATATAGCTATATGGATAAAACCTTCAAAGGTATCGTTACGCAAATTGCTAATACTGCAAATGATAAAGTGTCTTCAGATGCAGTAACAGAATTCGAAGTTCGAATCAGGGTAATTAATGAGTCATACAGGGATTTGGTTGAAAAAGAAGATATCAAATATCCATTTAGACCTGGTATGACTGCAAGCGTTGATATCATTACGCAACAAAAAGACGGAATTCTGACAGTGCCCTTATCAGCAGTTACTACGAGAAGTAACAAAAAGAAATACGGTAGAGATGGCGATGACGATGATGAGGAAGAAGAGGAGACAGATCCTAACAAAAAGGAGAAAGAAGAAGAATTGAAGGAAATTGTATTTGTAAATGTTGATGGAGTAGCGGAAAAGAGAGAAGTGAAAACAGGGATCAACGACTTTGATAATATTGAAATCCTCGAAGGTGTTAAGGAAGGAGAGCAAATTATAACCGGCCCGTTTCTTGTAGTTTCGAAACGTCTTAAAGATGGAGACAAAGTCTCTGAAATGGAAAAAAACAAAAGAAGAGGAAGCGATCGGTAGACGATTTGATAAAAAATGAAAATCAAAGGGTTTGCTATTGTAGCAAGCCCTTTTTTTTGCTTTCAGTAAAAAGACTTCCTGGATTACTGAAAGAAAGAGTTCTGTGAGCTTTAATAGATTAAGGCGATGATACATCTACGGTTTGAATCTATGTAAACTTTTCCGTAATATTCGGTGTTCAATAAATGGTTGACTCTTAATTCGCATGAAGGTTTCTCTATTTTTATTTCTGTCTGTATTGATTACGGTGAGCGCTTACTCGCAGGAAAAGACTATACCTGAGACAGAGAAGAACTACATCATTAAGAGTATTTATTTTGGAGGGGGAAGCAACAGGATTGACGAAATTCAATTGGATGAGCTCTATCAGCTGATGGACTCAATTCCTAAAATTGAGACATTCACCATTTCGATTCATAGCCATACTGATAACATTGGTGGCAAGGAATATAATGAATGGCTATCTCAGAAAAGAAGTGAGGCGGTGATCAACAAACTTGTTGACCGAGGTGTATTTATGGAAATGATTAAACAAAGAGACTTTGGACAACTAAACCCTGTTTATGACAATTCTACCTGGTTGGGACGCATGAAAAACCGACGAGTCGATATTATTTTCTGGCCATCTGCATTATAAACGCAGTTATCCATTATCACTAAAATGATCCACCAGCTGTCGATAAATCTTCCTGATTGGTAATCCCATCACATTGTAATAAGACCCTTCTATGCGATCGATCCCTATCATTCCAATCCACTCTTGTATACCATATGCCCCAGCTTTGTCGAAAGGCCGATATTTTGAAATGTAATGATGTATCTCCCGATCATCAATTTCTCCGAAGAAAACTTTTGTTGTATCACTGAATGATACTTTTTGCGAAGGACTGACAATGCAAACACCTGTAATTACCTGATGTGCATTCCCTGACAAAGAGCGAAGCATTTTATGGGCTTCCTCTTCATTTTCAGGTTTATTCAAAATTTCCGAATCAGTAACTACAGTCGTATCAGCAGTTATAATGGTGTGTTGATCAAAGATATCAGGGTAAAACGACCCCTTTTTCTCTGCCAGGTACTCTGCCACCTTGTGGTGATCCAGATCCCGGGGATAATCTTCGTTCACTGATATAGTCTCAACTTTGAACTCAAAGCCTGCATTTGCCAGAATTTCCTTTCTTCTTGGAGAATTAGAGGCCAATATCAACGGATAGCTTAAATTCGTCATCATTTATAGAACTGAATAGAAACCCACAAATCACTTTCGGGTAAAAGTAGGTAGACTTTTGTGGCATGGTATAGCCTGAGTAACACACCTCCTTTATAGTATTAATTGGCACTTCCTTAGTGATGATTGCGAAATTTGCTTCTTTTTTTAAAACCTTGGAAACACACTTTGTGAAATTTCTTTCAAAGACCACATTTTTAAGTTCTCGTTGTTGCCTGCCTGGGACACCCAATACTTTTTCGAAAAAGAAATAATGCAATATGGTCAAATCAATTTCTTTTACCTTTTGAGGGAAATTCCAGGGTATCTCATCAATTTTTTCAGGTTTTAGCCTGATTTTAAATGCTTTATCATTGATGATTAGCCCAAATGCCCATTTTTTACCTAAAATGATCTGGTTAATATCAGATATTTCTTCGATAGACTTGATGTAGAAATCTTCTTCCAGTTTCTTTAACAGCAACTCTTCGGAGAAATTTTCCAGATTGGAAACCACTCTGTGAGTAGGCAATACCCTCAGGTCATCAGCTTCGGTATTGGTGAAATACATCAGATGAAAATTGTACCCTTCCATTCCTGTGTGGTTAGGGTTGCTTGCCCTCATTTGGTTCATATGCTGCAAAGAACCTTCATAGCGATGGTGCCCATCAGCTAAAATGATCTGCTTATCTTTGATCAGCGCTATGATTTCTTTGATGATTTTCGCATCGTGAATGATGCCTAATACATCTCTAACTCCCTGATAATCTTCAGATTCATAAACAGGATCGGAAATTGCCTCATCAAGATACCGTTCGATAGAATAGGATTCATCTGTGTAGAGGCCATGTGTAGGGCTTACATTTAGTTCCGTGGAGGCTACCAGTTTTTGCCGATCACTTACTGAATGAGGCATGGTATTTTCATGTCTCAGGATTACTTTTTCGTCCCAGTTATACACTCGAATATTGGCAATAAATCCCTTTCTTACATACTCTTTATCTGATCCTGGTAGGGAGAAATATTGGTAATAAACATAGATCGCAGGTAGTTCATCCTGAAGAATGATACCGTCCGACTTCCACTTTTCCAAAGTCGCTTTTGCAATTTTCTCAGGACTATCTCCCAGTGGTACGGATAAATGAATGCTATTGAGTTCATTTTCATATAGCTTGTCTCTCTGCTTCTGAGAAACAACATCAAAGAGTGGCGAGATATACTGATCGATATCTTTGCTGAGCTCCTGATTATATCTCCACGCTCTGAATGGCCTTACTTCTGCCATAATCTATAAAAGTCGGTTCCTCCAGTTTGATTTTTCACCATTGATTTCCAAAATCTGAGGCTTGTTATTAGCCTGATGCCAGGCAGCTATCAGGGCTGCAATTTCCTTTTCATCTTCCTGTAAATCTTCCAAAAGCTCAGGGTCGAAATATTCATCAACAAACTTGGTAGTAAATGAACCATCTTTGAATACCGGGTGATTGATGGCAAATTTGCCAAATGACAAAGTTGTCTCAATGCCACTGATTTTATACTCTTTGATTGCACGATTCATCCTTTCAATGGCTTCCTCTCGATCTTTGCCATGAACAATCAACTTAGCGATCATCGGGTCATAATGCATAGAAACCTCCATTCCCTCTTCAAATCCATCATCCAGCCTGACTCCCGGACCCTGCGGTCTCTGATACGTTTGAAGAGTACCAATATCAGGTAGGAAGTTAGTTTTTGGATTTTCAGCGTAAACCCTCAATTCGAGACTGTGACCGCTGATTCTCAAATCCTCTTGTTTGAAGGATAATTCATTTCCTTCTGCGATGTTAATCTGCTCTTTTACCAAATCAACTCCGGTGATCATTTCTGTGACAGGATGCTCTACCTGTAGACGAGTATTCATTTCCAGAAAGTAAAAACTACCAGTGCTGTCGTAAATAAACTCAACTGTTCCCGCACCGTAATAACCACAGGATTTTGCCACGTTAACGGCAGACTCGCCAATTGCTTTTCTTTTTTCATCATCCAAAACTGCTGACGGAGCCTCTTCAACAACTTTCTGATGCCTTCTCTGAATACTACACTCTCTTTCAAAAAGATGGACGATATTTCCATGTTCGTCTCCCAAAATCTGGACCTCAATGTGTTTTGGTTCAGTTACAAATTTTTCAATAAAAACAGCTCCGTCTCCAAATGCTGATTGAGCCTCGCTGACTGCTCGTTCCATCTGCTCTTCAAACTCCTCCTTTTGATTGACAATCCTCATTCCCTTTCCACCTCCACCTGCACTGGCTTTGATCAGTACGGGAAAACCTATTTCGTTGGCAATACTCTTGGCCTTTTCAATATCTGTAATGGGTTCGTCCATTCCCGGAACCAGCGGAACGCCAAAAGCTTTTACAGTTTCCTTAGCGGCAAGTTTACTTCCCATTACTTCTATCGCTTTTGATGAAGGACCAATGAAAATTATTCCTTCTTTTCTCACTCTATCTGCAAAACCGGCATTTTCTGATAAAAAACCATAGCCAGGATGAATAGCATCAACACTTAACTCCTTACACACCTTGATGATTTTGTCAGTATCCAGATAAGTTTCTGCAGAGGTAATCCCATTTAGCGGATAAGCTTCGTCAGCCAATTTTACATGTAAGCTATCCCTGTCAGGATCACTGAATACAGCAACTGTTTTAATTCCCAGCTCTCTGGCAGACCTGATAATTCTTACAGCAATTTCACCTCTGTTGCTGATGAGTATTTTTGAAATTTTTCCCATCTGAATCTTAAAATTTTTGGTGTTAATAATGTTGTAAGGCAATGCTATAAAATAATTTGATAAATACTAACACATATCCGATGAAAAGACCTGCCCGTATTGGAATTATTGATTGCAGTGTTTCAAAATATTATTTGAAATATGACGGATTTTTATTATTTTCGAACAAAATACGAATTTAGTCGAAAAGTATTATGGATGGATACTAACTCACTTGAAATTATCAACTCAGCAGCAGATTTATTTGATCGTTATGGTGCGAGGAAGACAACTATGGAGGACATCGCCCGTGAGGTTGGGAAGGGGAAAAGTACGCTCTACTATTACTTCAAGAACAAAGAGGAGGTTTTTGAGAGCGTTCTTCGCCATGAATTCGATTCTTTGAAGTCGCAAATAATGGAGGCGATTACAGAAGCAGATGACTGTTATTTCATGATGAAAGAGTTTGTGAAAGCAGTCTTTAGTGGAATCCACCAATTCAGAAATCTTAAAAAGTCATTGCTGAATGAAGTAGATGGCAAAAGCAAGGCTACCGCTTCCCTAATCAGAAGTCAGTTTATTGATTGGGAGCTTTCCAGCATCAATCAGATACTTGCTAAGGGAATGATAACCGGAGCTTTTAGAAACATGACTGACCAGGAGTTGGTCATCAACAGTCAGGCGATTTCAATAGCGATGATGGGTCTGAAGGCAATTTTGTTAAACGAAACTGATGCAGAAGAAACGAATCGAAAAATTGATAATTTGTTGTCTCTGCTATTTAATGGAATAAGTAATCAGCATGGCACAAAATAAAGTATACGATTACATAATCATTGGAAGTGGATTTGGTGGATCTGTTAGTGCACTCAGGCTGGCTGAAAAGGGTTATAGTGTACTGGTTCTGGAAAAAGGTAAATGGTTCAAATCTGATGATTTCCCAAAGAATAACTACCATCTTAAAAAGTGGTTGTGGGAGCCTAAACTCGGTTTGCAGGGATTTTTTAAAATGACCTTTCTCCGGCATGTGACTGTTTTGTCAGGTGTTGGCGTAGGAGGAGGATCGTTGACATATGCCAATACGCTTCCGGTTCCCAAAACTGAGTTTTTCAATTCCGGTAACTGGAAGGGACTTGCGGACTGGGAAAATGAATTAAAGCCTTTTTATGAAACAGCCAATCAAATGCTAGGTGCTGCCAAAAATCCGGCTATATACGATGCTGAAAAGGCATTGAAGGCAGTAGCCTCGAAGATTGGTAAGGAAGATTCATTTGAGCCTACCAATGTTGCGGTGTACTTTGGCGAACCGGGAAAAACAGTTGAAGACCCGTATTTCGATGGAAAGGGGCCGTCAAGAACAGGTTGCATTCATTGTGGTCAGTGCATGACCGGTTGCAGGCACAATGCTAAAAATACATTGGATAAGAACTACCTGTTTCTGGCCCAGCAATTGGGAGTGGAAATTCAGGCTGAAAAAGAAGTATTCGATGTGATTCCGAAAGGCAATAGTCAGGGTAGTGATGGTTATGTGGTCCATGTGAAAGATTCATTTGGTAAAAAGAAAAGCGAATTTCATTGCAAAGGAATTGTTTTTGCTGGAGGCGTTATGGGAACAGTACCACTTTTGCTAAAACTGAAGGATGGTTCATTGCCGGCTCTATCGGATACGGTCGGAAGAAGTATCAGAACCAACAATGAAGCCCTGATCAGTGTGACTTCACTGGATAAAGACAAAGACTTTACCAAAGGCATTGCCATCGGATCAATTCTAAATACTGATAAGGATAGTCATTTGGAACCTTGCAGATATGGGAAAGGATCAGGCTTCTTTCAATGGCTTGGTTTGCCCTTAAGTCATGGTAGCAATGGATTAGTAAGAATGCTTAAAACTATTCCGCTAATCATTAAAAACTTTAGTCATTATATAAGAGTACCGTTTTTAAAGGACTATTCTACCAATACCGCAGTGCTGTTGTTTATGCAGCATCTCGATAGTACAATCAGTTTTACCAAAAGCCGATTCGGTGGTCTAAAATCCAAGCTTGAATCAGGAGAAAGGCCAACCTCACAGATACCCAGAGCAAAAGAGTTGAGTGAAATGTTTGAAGAGGAAGTGAATGGTAAATCCTACACATTGGCACTTGAAACGATTTTGGGTAGTCCTACTACCGCTCATATATTAGGCGGAGCTGTAATGGGCAAAGATGAAACAGAAGGTGTGATAGACAGCGAAAACAGGGTCTTTAACTATAAGAACATGCTAATCTGCGATGGTTCGATGATTTCAGCGAATCCGGGAGTAAATCCATCATTGTCTATTACTGCGATCAGCGAGAGAGCTATGAATCTGATAAAACCAAAAAACGAAGTTAACTTAAACGAGAAAGCTGATGGAAACACCATTGTCAAATTATGAAATTGCCAAAAAACTGATGGCATATACTGGTAAAGTAGCATGGCCAACCATCACAATGTTTCTGATTTGTTTTACCCTTTATATCATTTTCATTGTTGTGGGAATGTTGGATATAATGCCTTTATGGATGGTTTGTATAGCCAATACAGTATTGGCTTATCTGTTATTTACACCTCTTCATGAGGCAGGACATAAAAATATCAGTGGCAAAAAGGGAGAATATAGAATGTTGGAAGAACTGATAGGCTGGTGTTCCGGTTTGGCTTTAATGGCACCATATCCTGTTGTTCGATACCTACACAATGAACATCATAAACATACCAATCACCCTGAGAAGGATCCTGATTATTGGGTTGCTTCTCAAAACTACTTTTTACTATTTCTGAAATGTATGACGATTTACTTTGATTATGTTTATCAGTATTTTAAGAAGACAAAACAGTTGTGGACAAATAGAACACATCGGTTAGAGTTGATTATCAGCGGATTGTTTATTCAATCGTTCAACGCATCCGTGATCTTATGGGGGATAAATCAAGGCTGGGAATATCCCATTCTGATGGTGATCATTCCCGGGTACGTTTCACTGGGTTTGCTGGCCTTTGCTTTTGACTGGTTGCCTCATCACCCACATGCTGTGCAGCAAAAATATCTTGATACCCGAATTATTCTTAAACCGGGTTTGTCCACGATTTTAGTTAGTCAAAATATGCATCTCATTCATCATTTATATGCCGGAATTCCTTTTTACCATTACGGGAAAGCGCTTAAAGTGATGAAATCGACACTCAAAAGTAAAGGAGCCCCAATTTCAGAATAAATGCAAGTCAACCAATGCTTGATAAACTGAAAATCAATTAGGTAATCTGTTGATTACTGATCAATTGGTTTTTGATGATCATTTTTTCAAAAGTAGCACCTCTAAATTTTGATTGTATTTCAATAACAGTGTTTGCCCATGGGGCTGATTATCGTTGATATACATTCAGTTACAGAGTAGATCAGGTTTGGGTATTTTACTCAGGCAGATTCCATTTTATGTTCTAATTGACTCATGATAGCTCAACAACATACTGATGTTTTGACGATTTTACTTAGGTAATTCCTTTGGTTACCAAATGCACGTACGCGTCAAAATCGGACTTATGTCGTTTGGAACCTATGCTTTTAGTCATGTTTTATATAAATTGATCAACGGCAGCTATTATCTCGTATGATGTTAGTGAGCCTTGAACATACATAACCCAGATAAAACATATGAAGGCCTCCGATTTATTTGTAAAAGCCCTTGAAAACGAAGAAGTGGAGTATATTTTTGGTATTCCCGGCGAAGAAAATCTCGATTTGCTGGAATCGCTACGAAATTCTCCTATCAAATTAATTCTGACCCGACATGAACAGGGAGCCGGTTTTATGGCGGCAACCTACGGGAGATTAACTGGTAAAGCGGGTGTCTGTTTATCGACACTTGGTCCGGGAGCAACCAATTTTGTAACCGCGGCAGCCTATTCTCAACTGGGAGCAATGCCTATCATGATGATTACCGGTCAAAAACCTATTAAAGCCAGTAAACAAGGCCAGTTTCAGATACTGGATGTTGTCGACATGATGCGACCATTGACTAAATACACCAAACAAATAGTGAACGGCAATACGATACCTTCGATTGTCAGGGAAGCATTTAGACTTTCAGAGGAGGAAAGACCAGGGGCGGTACACCTGGAGCTTCCTGAAGATATTGCCGATGAAGATGTTACTGCAGATTTGTTTGATAAAAGCCTTGTTAGAAAGCCATTAGCCGACTTAAAATGTCTGGAAAATGCAGTGGAGTTGATTCAAAACGCCAGCAGACCACTGATCTTAATCGGTGCAAGTGCAAACAGGTATCGAACCAGCCAGGCATTGACAAACCTGGTTGAAAAATCCGGTATTCCTTTCTTTAACACGCAGATGGGTAAAGGGGTAATTGATGAGCGAAATGAATACTACCTGGGAACAGCTGCCTTGTCGGATAAGGATTACTTGCACAAGGCGATCGACCGGGCAGATGTGATAATTAATGTGGGGCATGATGTAATTGAAAAACCGCCTTTCTTCATGAAAAAAGGAGGTGCCAAGGTCATTCATGTAAACTATTTTAGCGCAGAGGTGGATCCGGTTTATTTTCCGCAATTGGAAGTGGTAGGAGATATTGCGTCCAGCGTAGATTACTTTGCCAAGCACGTGAAACATCAGGAGCACTGGGAAATAGCAGAGTTTCATGAAATCAAAGAAGAAGTTAACAGTCACATTACTAAATATTTTGAGGATGACCGTTTTCCAATGCTTCCTCAGAGAGTTGTAAACCTGATGCGACAGGAAATTCCGGACAATGGAATTCTGACACTCGACAATGGTATCTACAAAATCTGGTTTGCCAGAAACTATAAAGCTTATCAGCCAAATACGCTATTGTTAGACAATGCCTTAGCAACAATGGGTGCTGGTTTACCTTCTGCTATCGGTGCGAAAATTACTTACCCGGACAGAAAAGTCGTGACAGTATGCGGTGATGGTGGGTTTATGATGAATTCTCAGGAAATGGAGACAGCAGTCAGACTAAAACTGGATATCGTCATCATCATATTAAATGATAGCTCCTACGGAATGATCAAATGGAAACAGGAAGGAATGGGATTTGATAATTATGGGCTGGATTTCGGAAATCCTGACTTTGTAAAATATGCCGAAAGTTATGGAGCTAAAGGATATAGAATAGAAACCGATCAACATTTTCAGGATGTCTTCAAGAAATGTCTTCATAGTGAGGGAGTACATTTGATAGACCTTCCGGTTGACTATTCACTTAATCATCAAATTTTAATCAAAGGACTTAGCGAGAATCAGTAGAACTTATCATGGAAAAAATTAAAGTTTTAAATCCTTACAATCAGGAAGTGATTGGTGAGGTACAACTTTCGGATGCCAACGAAATGGAAAAAGCTATTCAGTTGGCTTACAATACTTTTAACGATAGAAGTAAATGGCTGCCGAAATATAAAAGAGTGGAAATTCTGGAAAAGACGATTAGTCTGATGTCTTCCCGAAAGGAGGAGTTAACGTTGATTGCTGCCAGAGAAGGAGGTAAGCCTTACCAGGATTCAGCAGTAGAAGTAGACAGAGCAATTAACGGTGTTCGGTTGGCCATAGAAGATTTAAGTTATTTTGCAGGTGAGGAAATTCCGATGGGGCATACCAAATCGTCTGCCGATAGACTGGCTTTTACCCGTAGGGAACCAATTGGGGTGGTAGCTTCTATCAGCGCATTTAATCACCCGCTAAACCTGATCATCCATCAGGTGGTTCCCGCAATCGCTGTAGGTGCACCTGTCATTGTGAAACCAGCTGCTACAACGCCAATGTCTTGTTTCAATTTTGTTGAAATCCTGTATGAAGCCGGTTTACCAAGAGAGTTTTGTCAGGCCTTGCTGTGTGATAATGATGTCGCTGAAAAACTCGTTACTGATGATCGGGTTAATTTTTTGTCATTCATCGGATCGGCAAAAGTAGGGTGGATGCTTAGGTCGAAGGTAGCACCAGGGACCCGATGTGCGCTTGAACATGGCGGTGTAGCGCCTGTTGTTGTTTCTCAGCATGCTAACCTAAAAGACAACATTGCTGGTTTGGTGAAAGGTGGATTTTATCATGCCGGGCAGGTTTGTGTATCTGTGCAGCGAATCTATGTACATGAGACCATCTGCAACGATTTTTGTGATATGTTCGTTCAGGCTGTGAAACAGTTGAAAACCGGGAATCAGATGGATGAAGATACTGATTGTGGGCCATTGATCTTACCAAGAGAAACCGACAGGGTTGAATCCTGGGTAAATGAAGCGGTGGAAAAAGGAGCAGGCTTGTTAGTCGGCGGTAAGAGAATCAGCGATTCGTTGTTCGAACCTACTGTATTGCTCAACCCTTCAGAGGATAGCAAAATTTCGAAAGAAGAAGTCTTTGGTCCGGTTGTCTGTATTTACAGCTATAAGGAAGATGCTGAAGTAGTCAGTCGCTGCAATCAATTGCCTTATGCATTTCAGGCATCAGTGATTACTGATCATTTGGAAGAAGCGCTTTACTTTACCCAAAGAATTAATGCCACTGCCGTTATGGTCAATGACCACACAGCTTTCAGGGTAGATTGGATGCCTTTTGGAGGCAGAGATCAATCAGGGCTCGCTATGGGAGGAATCAAATACTCTATTCATGATATGTCCCGGGAAAAATTAGTAGTCATTAAAAGTAAAAATCTATAATAAATGAGAAATACGTTTTATATCTTATCATTTTTAGTACTCATTTTAGAAGTTGTTTTTGCGATTTTTTGGCCACCCGGATTATGGTCACTTATTTTGTTTTTGCCGTTGTTTTTGATTGGAATGAGAGATGTTTTCAACACGAGACAAACCATCAGAAGAAACTTCCCTGTCATCGGAAACCTTCGCTACATGCTGGAAGGCATCAGACCGGAAATCATGCAATACTTTGTTGAAACAGATACTGAAGGACGACCAATCAATAGAATCAACAGGTCTCTGATCTATCAAAGAGCTAAAAAGCAGACCGATACGACACCTTTTGGAACACAATCAGATGTTTATAGATCGGGCTATGAATGGCTGGCACATTCGGTTTATGCCTACAGTCCCGAAGAAGTTGATCATGATCCAAGGGTTTTGATCGGAGGAAGGGACTGCAAACAACCTTATAATGCCAGTATTCTGAATATTTCAGCAATGAGTTATGGGTCTTTGAGTAAAAATGCTGTGAGAGCCTTAAATGGCGGTGCTAAAAAAGGTAATTTTTATCACAATACAGGTGAAGGTGCAATTAGTGACTATCATCTGGAACATCAGGGAGACCTTTGCTGGCAAATTGGAACGGGTTATTTCGGTTGCAGGACCAAAGACGGTCAGTTCAATGTAGAAATGTTTAAGGAGAATGCAACCCGACCGTCGGTGAAGATGATAGAAATTAAAATCTCTCAGGGAGCCAAGCCCGGACACGGCGGAATTCTGCCTGCTGTCAAAAACAATGAAGAAATTGCCAGGATCAGAGGAGTAGAACCTCATACAACCGTGGCATCACCTCCGGGCCATAGTGCTTTTAAAGATGCAGAGGGGTTAATACAATTTATCAAAACGTTGAGAGATGCTTCAGGGGGTAAGCCCGTTGGTTTTAAACTATGCGTAGGCAGAAGAGGAGAGTTTAAGGAATTCTGCGACGCGATGATTAAAGCCGGTATCAAGCCTGATTTTATATCTGTAGATGGTGGCGAAGGTGGAACGGGAGCAGCGCCTGTAGAGTTCTCTAATTCACTGGGAATGCCGTTAAGAGACGGTTTGGCATTTGTACACGATACATTGGTTGGCTATGGCCTAAGAGATGAAATCAAGTTGATTGCTTCGGGTAAAATTCTCACGAGTTTTCACATGATTCGAGCGATGGCGCTGGGAGCAGATATTTGTACATCTGCCAGAGGTATGATGCTGGCACTGGGTTGCATCCAGGCTCTTGAATGTAATAAAAACTCATGCCCCGTAGGTGTAGCTACACAGAATGAAATGCTGATGAAAGGTTTGGTGGTCTCCGATAAAGTAGAGCGGGTAGCGAATTTTCATTATCGAACCCTTGAAAGTTTTGTTGAATTGTTGGCTGCAGCCGGTATCAAAAGAACCGACCAAATTGAAAGAAAGTACATCAACCGAAGAGTGAATATGACGCAGGTAAAGACGTATGAAGAACTTTATCCTTCAATAAAAGAGGGGGCATTATTGGAAAAATGAGTAAAAATCACTGTTTGGTAACAGGAATAATGGTGTTCAGTCCAATTTTATTCAGGAATCGAGGGTGTTTGATTTGAGATGATTGGATTTAGTACTACCTTTGTGGCTGTTTTAAAAAGAGGATAATAAAATATCTGTTGAATGGATTTATTTGAGAAGCTTTTACAGGACAGAGGACCTCTAGGTCAGCATGCCCACATCGATGACAACTTCTATATGTTTCCTAAGCTGGAGGGTCAAATCAACCCGCGAATGCAATTCAAAGGAAAAGAGGTTTTAACATGGAGTTTAAATAACTACCTGGGTTTAGCTAATCATCCTGAGATAAGAAAAGTAGATACGGAAGCATCTGCTGAGTGGGGACTTGGTTATCCGATGGGTGCCAGAATGATGACAGGAAACACTGTTTATCATGAGCAACTCGAAAGAGAGTTAGCAGAGTTTGTAAGCAAACAGACGGCTATGCTCCTAAACTATGGATATCAGGGTATCATGTCTGTAATTGATGCACTTGTAGACAGAAAAGACGTTATTGTATATGATGCAGAGTGCCACGCTTGTATCATTGATGGATTAAGAATGCACATCGGCAAAAGATTTGTATTCCCTCACAACGACATTGAGAACCTTAAAAAACAACTAAAAAGAGCCGAAAGAATTACTAAAGAAACCGGTGGTGGTATTTTGGTAATTACTGAAGGTGTATTTGGTATGTCCGGAAACATGGGAGATTTGAAGAGTATTGTTCCGTTGAAGGAAGAATATAATTTCAGATTACTAGTAGATGATGCACATGGCTTTGGTACTAT
>JBCBHL010000060.1:0-25560 GCA_038525605.1 Bacteroidota bacterium | reverse complement strand
ATGTTTCATTAGTCAATGAGATTTATGACAATTCCGGTAAAGTTTATCGTTCAGGAATTAATTATTATAATGCGCATGCTGAATTGACGCTTTTAGTGATCAATCAAGAAAGTTTTGAAATCTTAAAATACCGCATTGAACTCATCAAAGGGAAACCTTACTTATCCGATGCTTATGATTTCAGAGACGACACCTGGTATAGCGAGGCAATTAAAAACAACATTAACCTCAACTCACGGTATAATGCTTTTAGTGAAGAGAGACGACAAGCCAATCTTGCCTGGAATGGATATATCTACTCACTAAATCGCGGCGACACGATCAATGCTTTTAAAAGCCTGCTTGATATTCCGGACACCCACCTGATTGGCAATACCATCAGCATTGCAAAATTAAATATGGCAATGGCTTTAGGCGATTCCATTCTCATAGAGACGCTGGTGGATGAGAGTATAAGAAATGAAAATATTTACATGCGTTACCTCTATGCTTTATACTTCATGGACCAATCTGAAATCACAGCGATCTCTACTGAGCTTGCCAATGAAACTGGTAATAAACCTGCCCTTGATACACTTTTTCAACAGAATTACTTCTGGCAATAGTTTATCGAGCTTTGTAAGAAATCAACCGCCTTCCGGTACTAATTAGTAGAATTAATACTACCGTTGTCGGGGAAATGTATTTGTAAAACATTTCAGACAAGACGCTTCGGGAATGATCTGAAGTTTGCTGGCTTAAAATCAGCGTGCAGGCGGGTTGGCCTGCCAAAAAACCCGGATGAGCAGGGCGGCCTGTGCCGTGATTTTTTTGGCTTGACCTTTTTGGTTCGTTTTTGTGTCTAAGACAAAAACGAACAAACCAAAGAGATAAAAGCTGACTTAAGTTTTAGAGAGCTTACAGTTGTAAATACATCTAAAACAAAACTTTAAAAGGCACAATTGAAACTCAAAACTATGAAAAACACAAAATTTATATTGCTCACAATTGGCGTATTAGGTGTAATAGCATCTTTTTATGGAACGGTTACAGGTATGGATTACACGATTAACCTGGTAGGCTATATTTGCGGTTCTTCCCTCATTTTCGGATATTTTGATATGAAGAAAAAAGAAGATAGCAAGGCTTGCTAAAACCTATTCTATCAGCTTATTGACATTCATTTTATAAACCTGGCCTATCGGAATTTTCACGTCTCCAACGGTAATTCTGTTTCCTTCTATCAGTTTGATTTGATGAACCGGAACAATGTAGGATTTATGCACGCGGATGAACGAAGAGTCGGGAAGCTTTTTTTCGAAGTTGGAAAGTCTTTCGAGGGTTAAAATTGTTTCTTCTGATAGGTGAATTTTTACATAGCTGCCATAACTTTCAAGATATAGTACTTCGTCCAGTTTCACCTGATGAATTTTCTTCTCACTTTTCACGAATATACTGTCAGCTCACATTTGATTTTCGCTGAAATCAGATGTTCCCGTTGGTTTCGTGGTATGAATGGGCTCCAGTTGTGCTTTCACCTTATTGATTGCTTTCAAAAACCTCTCGAAACTAAATGGTTTCAGCAAATAGTCTGAAACATCCAATTCGAAACTTTCTAAAGCATGCTCCTGATATGCCGAAGTAATAATGACCTTTGGTGGATGCCTTAAAGTTCGAAGAAAATCCAGTCCTTTTAGGAGTGGCATATTGATATCGAGGAAGATTAAATCTACGGGCTGCTTGTCCAGGTAATCAATCGCAGACACTGCATTTTTGAAGGTCGCCATAACCTCTACAAAGTCAAGTTCCTTGCAATAGTTGGCTATTACTTTGTGTGCCAGCGGCTCATCATCGATGCTGATGCTCTTAATCATATTTTAAAGCTAATTGTACCATAAATTCCCCATGAGACCGATCAATTTTCAAGTCATGCATTCCCGGATACAGTAAAGAAAGTCTTCTTTTCACATTATCAAGTCCAAGTCCTTTTTCACTGTTGTTTTCTACTTCACCAAAGTTGTTTTTCACGACGAAATAGATGCTTTCTTCATCATTGTGCAATTTAATATGAATATAGGCATGAGATGCCAGCGTTCCAAAACCGTGCTTAAAGGCATTTTCAATGAAAACAAGCAACACCATTGGTGCTATGAAAATATCATTAGCTGAAATATGATGTTCGAAAGTCACCTCGCAACTTTCGTCCTGACGGATTTTCTCCAACGAGAGGTAGTTTTCTATGTACTTGATTTCATGGAGTAACTGAACTTTGGGCTCCTTGCATTCATAAATCGCATATCTCATCATCTCGGAAAGCTTTAGGATCACCCCCGGTGTTTGAGCTGAATGCTCCAGAGACAGCGCATATAGGTTATTCAATGTATTGAAGAAGAAATGTGGATTGATTTGGTTTTTTAAAACCGACAATTCCATCAACAATCGATCATTTTCTAACTGCTTAATCTTCGTCGATTGAATAAACCATCGATAGGCCAGGTTGATAAAACCTGAAATAATCATCAGCAATGCCACCGCTAAAATACCTCCCGACCAGTCAATCGATTGCGATTGGTCGCCAAACCAATGTTCATCGGTCCACGGTTCTGCTGTTCCGATGATGATGCCCCAGACGATGACTGTCACCACTGCTAAGAGACCATAAATCAGGTATTTTTTTGTTACCAGGAACTTAGGAATGAGCCAATAGATATTGAAATAAACAGGAGGCAGCACAAACAACATAACCCCAGTCAAACCCTGCACAATATAATAAGACAATGACTTATTGGTAATTCCCTCCAATCGCGTGAGATACATCAGGACAGAAACTGCTGAAACGATCGTCGCAATTACTGTAAAGTGCAAGAGAAGTCGTCTGATAGAAAGGGAATTTTGCATTGTGGTCATAATTAATCAAAAATATTCAATTCATCGATGACCGATCAAAAAATTTAATGAACCACCCGCTTTCTGACATCAACGCTATCAAATCATCAACAAACAACGTTCATCGGTAAAGAATCAGCTTTTGTTCACAAAAATATGGTATACATCAATTAGAATTTTAGTTGCCTTGATACAGTAATTTCTTTGACCATCAAAAAGCAAAAAAATATAAAATGATAAAAAGAATATTACAACATCCGATTTTCAAGGTGGTGCTAAGCACAGTAGCAATCATCCTTTCGATAGCATTGTTCAAAGAGATCATCACCAAGCCAGTACTTTCATTTTTCGGAACACCGGAACACCTGAAAAGGATCATCGGGTCTTCCGTTTCTTTGATCGTTATGCTGGTCACCTACTATTTCCTCCTTACAAAATACATGAAAAGACCCTTCAACGAATTTCCTCTCAACAAGGCATTTTCAGAATTAGGCGGAGGACTACTGATGGGTTTCAGCGCAATTGGTTTGGTAATTTTCACCCTGTTTATTCTGGGTTTCTATCAAATTACAGGAAGCAATGATTTCTATGCATTTTTACCTTCAATCACATACATCATGGGTGGTGTCATGCTGGAAGAAATTATCTTCAGAGGATTACTTTTCAAAACACTTGAATCGATGAAGGGAACCATATTCGCCGTATTCATCTCTGCTATTGTTTTTCAATTACCACATTTTATGAACCCTCACGAGGCATTTTTACCTGCACTGTTAGGTTTTCTTTTTGGAGTATTGCATGCGCTGATGTATGCTTACACAAAAAACCTCTGGTTGCCATTTGCATTTCACATGGGTTGGAATATCGCTCAGCCTTTCTTCGGGTCTACCCTATCTGGAATCGATGGTTTCGAAAATTTATTCCTGGCTGAAATCGCAGGTCCTCAACTGCTTACGGGCAGTAAATTTGGTGTAGAAGACTCGTTGCTGACGATGATGGTTCTCGTAGTATCTTCATTGAGCTTCTACATCGGCCTGAGAAAGAAAAGCGCTGTTATCCCTTATCTGAAAAGCTGGTAAAGAAACAAAATTAACAAGAAAATAAAGGAGTTGAACATTCCATCCATGTTCAACTCTTTTGTGCTTTACAGCGATTTTTTTTAGACATTTTCATATTAAAACTACATAACAGGTAAATATATTTAACGATTTGCTTGACTCGAATCACTATTAAAACTACATTTAAGGTAAATTATCAAAATTTCAACAATGGGAAAGTATCAACTTGGTGAATTTGAAGAGGTAGTCATGCTTACGGTAGCGATTTTATATGGTGAAGCTTATGGCTTTGCCATTATAGAAGAAATGGAAAAACGACTCAACAGAAAAGTGAGTATAGGGTCGTTGCAGACTGTTTTGAGGCGGCTGGAGAAAAAAGGGCTACTGGAATCGGAGTTTGGCGAAGCGACCAAAGTAAGGGGCGGTAAGAGAAAAAGGTTTTTTACAGTAACCAGTGTCGGGAAGAAAATGCTCGAAGAGGCCAAAGAACAGAGACTGGGCTTGTGGAATGCGATCCCCAACATTGCATTGAATGATTAAAAATGGCTACTGATTCCACTCAAATTAAGTCTGTCATCAAATTTTTCCGATGGTTTTGTAATCCTGACTATGCAGAAGACATAGAAGGTGATTTAATGGAAAGGTTTGAAAAGAACAAAACCATCAGCGGAGATTTTCGCGCCAATATGAAGCTGACCACAGATGTTTTCAGATTGTTTCGCCCGGGAATTATCCGCCCCCTAAAAGGTACTCAAAAACTCAACTCAATAGATATGCTTAAACACAACATTTTAATTACTTTTCGTAATTTCCGACGCTACAAGGGCAATTTCCTGATCAACCTGATAGGTCTTTCAACTGGACTTGCCAGTGTGTTATTCATTTATTTGTGGGTCAGTGATGAACTCGCCACTGACAGCTACCATCAGAACAGCGAAAACCTGTATCAAATCAGGACTAATCACAAAAATTCAACAGGTATTAAAACTGGAAGAGGTGTTCCTGGTCTACTGCTGGATGAAATAGAAAATGATCTGCCCGAGATCAAAATGGCTATTGCCACCACAGACGTTCATGAATACACACTGTCTACAGAAGATGACTCCTATAAGGCAAACGGAAGATTTGCCAGTGAAGAGTACTTCAATCTGTTTTCTTTTTCTTCACTGAAAGGAAATTTAAAAACTGCACTCTCAGACAAGGCCAACATCGTGATCTCCGCCTCTTTGGCAAAGAGAATATTCAACTCGACTGATGTCATCGGCAAAAGTCTGGATTGGCATTTCTGGAATAACTCGAAATCCGTAATCGTGAGTGCAGTAATGAACGACATCCCTTCCAATTCATCGGAGAAGTTCGATTTTGTCATGTCCTGGGATTATTATCACGATGACATGATTACTTTCAAAGGGTGGGGTAATTACTATGGCAGAATAATGGTACAGTTACATCCTGATGCTGATGTAAGTGCTACCAATGAAAAAATAGATCAAATCCTGATTGACAAACAAGGTTCGGATACTGTTGATACCTTTCTTGCGAAATACGGCGATCAGTATTTGTACAATAAATATACAAATGGTGTTCAGGCAGGTGGAAGGATAGAATATGTGTGGCTTTTCTCGATTGTCGCATTCTTTATTCTTGGCATTGCGTGCATTAACTTCATCAATTTAAGTACTGCCAAAGCTTCTCATAAAACGAAAGAAATAGGTGTCAAAAAGACGATGGGTGCCTCTCGCTTAGCGTTGATGGGTCAGTATTTTACAGAATCGGTGCTACTAGGCTTCATTTCTTTGCTGGTAGCAACTGCCCTTGTCTGGCTGCTGCTTCCCTATTTCAATATCGTTACAGACAAGCAGATAACTTTCCAGTTAGATGGACTTTTTATACTAGTAGCAATCTCTATCATTTTTGCTGTTGGGATTCTCGCAGGGCTATATCCGGCACTCTACTTATCGGGACTTAAGATCACTGAATCTTTGAAATCGGGAGTCTTAAAAGGATCGGGAAGAGCGGTTGGCAGAAAAGCACTGGTGGTATTCCAGTTTTCTATCTCCATCATCTTAATTGTTGCTACCTGGCTGATACAGGAACAAATGGAATTTGTCCAGCAGAAAAACCTGGGATACGATCGGGAGAATGTGATTTACTTTGAAAGAGAGGGAACGCTATTAGAAAAGTCCGAAGAATTTCTCGCAGAACTAAAAAGTATTCCTACCATTGAAACCGCATCTACTTCGGGGTTTATGATTGGTGGAGCAAATTCAACGGGAGGCATTGAATGGACGGGAAAAGGTGATGATGAGCGAATTGAGTTCTGGGAAACGCGACTAGGTGCTAATGCCATCGAGACCTTAAATATTGAAATGGTAGCAGGTCGTTCTTTCAGCAATGAATTTGCCACGGAAAGTGAAAGCATCATTTTCAATGAGGCGGCAATTAAAGCGATGGGAATATCCGATCCGATAGGAAAAACCGTTAAACACTACTCCGGTTCAAAACAGATCGTAGGAGTTGTCAAAGATTTTAATATGCTGTCGCTGCATACGGAAATCCAGCCTTCATTTTTTCTATACAGACCGGATTTCACCCACTTTGTGATGATCAAACTACAAAAAGGAGCCGAAATAGCAACTCTTAGACAGATCGAAACGGTCTATGAAAGTTTCAATCCTGATTTCCCATTCAAACCAAAATTTCTTGATCAGGACTACCAGGCACTTTATGCTTCCGAAAATAAAATAGCTGATTTATCGGGTTATTTTTCGATTCTGGCAATTCTAATCTCCTGCTTAGGATTATTTGGATTGTCTACTTTCACAATCGAAAAAAGGCAGAAGGAAATAGGCATTAGAAAGGTTTTGGGGTCAGGTGTATTGAATATTGTCTATTTACTATCCAGGGATTTCACGGCAATGGTGTTGATAGCGATTGTTATAGCATTACCTGTCAGCTACTATCTGGGCAGAAGCTGGCTCGAAAATTTTGCCTACAATATCACACTCGGCTGGAGTTTCTTTTTCCTGGCAGGCTTTGGTGCATTGGTAATCTCCTGGCTTACCGTAGGATTGCAGACCATTAACGCTGCACTGGCGAACCCGGTAGATTCTCTTAAAGATGAATAATCAAAATCAGGTTCCATCGAGGCTGGTTCTCCGGTTTTTCAGGTGGTATTGCCACCCTGACTATGTCGAAGACATAGAAGGAGACTTACTGGAAAGGTTTGAAAAAAGGACTGACAAAAGCCTTTTCTATGCCAGATGGAAATTGATACTGGACGTCCTTGCGCTTTTCAGGCCGGGAATTATACGTCCTTTTGAAGGTACTCAAAAACTCAATTATTACGGTATGTTACAACACAATATTAAACTCACGTTTCGAAACTTCAGGCGGCATAGAAGTACGTTTTTAATCAACCTGATAGGGTTGTCGAGTGGACTGGCAACTGTGTTTCTTATATATCTATGGATTACAGACGAAATCTCCACTGACCGATTCAACGCTAATGACGATCAACTATATCGGGCTATGGTGCATTTCAAACTTCCCGATAGAGTTGATACCTGGGACTACACCTCAGGAAAACTGGCATCAGCCATGAAGGATGAAATGCCAGAGGTTCGGGAATCTGTACGGGTGAGTAATAAGTTCTTCCGGCCAGGTGGTGTCATTTATGATGCTATCAATCAAATTGAAGCGAAAGGTATGTTTGCCAGTTCTAACCTTTTTCAAGTGATGGACTATAAACTTATTTCAGGTTCAGAAAATCAGGTTTTAACCAATAAGAAATCGGTAGTATTATCTGAGGCAACAGCAATCAAACTGTTCAAATCACCAGAAAATGCCATCGGGAAAAATATCAACTGGGAAAATGAATATTTCGATCAGGTTTTCGAGGTAAGCGGTGTATTTCAGCACCCTGACCAAAATCTCTCCATCAACTTCGATCTTGTGGTTAACTATGATGTTTTAATAGACGTAGATCGGTGGGCCGGTGATTGGAATGGTGGTTACGCGGAAACCTACCTTGTTTTGCAGGAAGGAACAAACATTGATCAGTTCAATGCCAAAATTAAGGGTTATTTAACCGAAAAAACGGAAATGGATCAGTTTACACTTTTCGTACAAAAGTATTCGGACAAATACCTTTATGGAAAGTTTGAAAATGGTGTTCTTACTGGAGGTAAGATCGAAAATGTAAGACTGCTTACAATCATTGCTATCTTCATTTTGGTAATTGCCTGCATCAATTTCATGAACTTATCAACAGCACAGGCATCAGTGAGGATGAAGGAAATAGGTGTGAAAAAGTCTTTGGGAGCGAGAAAAAATGATCTGATTGTCCAATTTCTGGTGGAGTCAATAATTATGGTTTTCACTTCATTGGTTTTCGCTTTACTATTGACATACCTGATTTTACCCTATTTCAATGTCTTAACTGAGAAATCAATCGTAATGGATTTATCTGATCAGATAGTCAGAATCACCATCTTTGTTTTAGTGACAGGTTTAGCGGCCGGAAGTTATCCGGCATTCTACCTATCTGGTCTTAAGCCCATATCCATATTGAAAGGTAAGATTTTAACCAGCAACAGCGAAAGCTGGATTAGAAAAGGATTGGTGGTCACACAATTTTCTATTGCAACTATATTCTTTATTGGTGTAATCATTGTCAATCGGCAAATGAACTTCACACAATCAAAAAATCTGGGATATGAACGTGAAAACATTCTGACTTTCAGCCGGAAAGGCACTTTTAAAAGAGACCATGACCTTTTCCGTAGCGAATTGCAAAAGATTCCCGGTGTAATGAATGTTGCGAATACAGCAGGTGAATTTTTGTGGGGCGGGGATAACCAGGGTGGGTACAACTGGAACGGCCACCCATCAAACGATAAACATTTGTTTAAATCTCCAAAAATCGGCTATCACACCATCGAAACCTTAGGGCTAAAGCTGGTGGAGGGTAGAGCTTTTGACCCTAACCTTAAGGACGATCACAGCAAAGTGATCCTTAATGAGTCTGCTGTCAGGATGATGGGACTCAAAAACCCAATTGGCAAAATTCTCAAGAATGGCGAGCGTTCAAAAGAAATAATTGGAGTAGTGAAAGACTTTCAATATGGTTCGATGCATCAGAAGATTGAGCCATTGATATTTCGCTTCAGAAACTGGGGATCAGACTATTTGATAAAATTAAAACCCGGGACCGAAATGACTACCATCAGGCAAATAGAAGATGTATATAGTGAATTTCATCCTAAGTTTGTTTTCGAAGCTTCTTTTCTCTCCGATGATTACGCAAGATTATACAGTTCAGAGTATAGTATTTCAAATATTGCTAACTACATGTCGGCAATCGCCTTGATCATTTCAAGTCTTGGGTTGTTTGGTTTGGTAGCATTTACTATTCAACGTAAAGTGAAGGAAATCGGCATAAGAAAAGTTCTTGGTTGTTCTGCAGAAAAGATCATTCTTATGCTTTCGTGGGACTTTACGAAGATGGTGATCGTCGGAATAATTCTTGCCTTACCGATCAGCTACATTGTTGGCAATCAATGGCTGCAGACTTTTGCCTATCACATAAAGCTTGACTGGTGGATTTTTGCAATATCAGGTATCACTGCCTTGCTGGTTGCCTGGATTACAGTCAGTTTTCAAACGTTTAAAGCAGCACTGGCAAACCCGGTAGAATCTCTTAAAGATGAATAATCAAAATCAGGCTCCTTCCAGGCTGGCTATTCGGTTTTTCAGGTGGTACTGCAATCCTGACTATGCCGAAGATATAGAAGGAGACTTACTGGAAAGGTTTGAAAAAAGGATTGACAAAAGCCTTTTCTATGCCAGATGGAAATTTATTCTGGACGTTCTCGCGCTGTTCAGGCCGGGAATCATACGTCCTTTTGAAGGTACTCAAAAACTCAATTATTACGGTATGTTAAAAAATGATTTACTGATCGGATGGCGATCATTACTTAAAAACAAGAGCTATTCCATACTCAACATCAGCGGACTCGCTATCGGAATCGCGGTAGCTATTACAATTCTTATTTGGATTAATGACGAATTGTCTTACAACAAATACCATCAAAACTATGATTCGATTGGCAAACTGGCCAGGTATGACACCAGAAACGGTGAAACAAGCATTTCCAGAGTCATGCCTACTGGTGTAGGTACTTTGATGTCATCAGAATACAGAAATTACTTCGATAAAGTTGCAATCATCAGATGGCGAATCGAACAAAACACCATCAGCTACAATGACAATCACTTCAATCAGGAAGGATATTTCATCCAGCCTGAGGGAATAGAGCTTCTTTCCCTGGACATGGTTTTTGGCAGTAGAAACGGACTCGAAGACAAAAGTTCACTACTGATTTCAGAGTCCCTGTCACAAAGGCTGTTCGAGGATCAGAACCCGGTGGGAGAAATCATCAAAATGGATGGAAAGTATCCGATGGAAATTACAGGAGTATACAGGGATTTGCCTGAAAATAGTGATTATCACGATGCTCAGTTCTTTGGGCCACTGGACTATTACCTTTGGGGATGGTCCAACCTGAACGTTTGGGACAATTACAACATGAATGTTCTGGTGAAGCTAAAGGAAGACAAGACTTTTGAAGAAGCATCGGCTGCCATCCAGGAGGCCATGAAGTCCCATCTTACCGGCAGAGCACTAGAAAGGAACCCAACACTGTTTTTAATTCCCATGAAAGACTGGAGACTTTACGATCATTACGAAGATGGTAAAAAGGCCACCAGTGGCAGATTAAAAATGTTATGGATTTACGGCATTACCGGAGTGTTCATCCTGATATTAGCCTGTATTAATTTCATCAACCTGAATACAGCCAGGGCAGGCAATAGAATGAAAGAAATAGGTGTCAGAAAATCGATGGGTGCCAGAAAATCACGTCTGGTGGTACAGTTTTTAGTGGAGTCTTTCATCGTTACGTTTATATCTGCCGCTTTGGCAATGTGTTTACTAACGCTGACTACTCCCTGGTTTAACTGGATCATGGACAAATCATTGATTATACCTGTTAACAGCAGCTGGTTTTGGCTTTCATTGTTCGTATTTTTGATAGGCACTACAGTAGCTGCCGGAGGTTATCCCGCATTTTACCTGTCGAATTTTGAGCCAATACGTTCTTTAAAAGGGAAGCTAAAAACGGGTAAGCTTACAGCAATTCCCAGGAAGGCATTGGTGATTTTCCAATTTTCGATATCTATCTCACTGATTATCGGCACACTGCTGATTAGCAGGCAAATAGAATTTGCCAAGAACAGACCTGTAGGCTACAACACGGACAGGCTGATTTCCATGAAGCCGGGAACGAGTGATTACTATGAAAAAAAGGAAACGCTTAGAAACGAACTGTTGAAGACAGGAGTTGTGGTTGAAACAGCTGCCACTAATTATGAGGTCACCAGTACATTAGGCTGGAATAATGGCATTACCTGGGCAGGAAAAGACCCTGATCAAAAAGCAGAATTCAATACCATCAGAGTATCCTCGGAATATGGTAAAACTATTGGTTTGGAGTTTACCGCAGGAAGAGATTTTATAGAAGGTCTGGCTTCTGATAAAAACAACATCATCATCAATGAATCAGCTGCTGATCTATTCCTGGGCATGGAAAAACCTATTGTAGGGCAAACGATCAAGTTTGACAATGATTCATATGGAGGACCTTATTTCAAAATCGTTGGTATTACAAAAGATATGGTGAAGGGATCCCCATTTCAGGAGACCTACCCCTCTATCCTATTCCCTTCGGATAACTATCTCAGCTTTCTGTATATTAGAATCAATCCAAATGTTGATTTAAGAGACGCTATTGCGAAGATTGAAGAAACCTTCAAACAAGTTCTACCAACCACTCCATTTGATTTCAAATTTGCTGATGTGGAATACAATGCCAAGTTTCTTGAAGAAGAAAGGACCTACTCACTGGTTAAGATCATGTCTGCCATTGCGATCGTTATCAGCTGCATGGGGCTTTTTGGTCTGGCTTCCTACATTACCGAGCAAAGAACAAAGGAGATTGGCATCAGAAAGGTATTGGGTGCTTCTATTTTTCAAATATGGCAACTACTGACAAAAGATTTCATTGTATTAATCGGAACTGCCTGCCTGATTGCTATTCCTCTGGCTTTTTATGCCATTCAAAACTGGTTGGATCGTTACAGTTATAAAACTGATATTGATTTCAACATTTTGATATTGGGAGGAGTCTCTGCAATTCTGCTAACCGTACTGGTAGTGAGCTTTAGAACTATTCATGCTGCCAACTCCAATCCGGTAAATTCTTTAAGAGATGAATAAAAAATCCCGGCTGGCGCTAGCGCCAGCCGGGATTTTTACTTGATTACGATTCCTACCTATATAATACCATAGCCCATCATGGCATCAGCAACCTTGACGAACCCAGCAATATTGGCTCCTTTCACGTAATCCACATGGTCTCCATCAGCGCCATACTCCACGCACTTGTCATGAATGCTCTGCATGATTTCCTGCAGCTTAGTATCCACCTCTTCTCGGGTCCATGACAGTCTCAGCGAATTCTGACTTTGTTCCAAACCGGAAACTGCAACGCCACCGGCATTGGCAGCTTTCGCCGGACCAAACAGGACTTTCGCATTCCTAAAAGCATGAACACCATCCAGCTCTGTCGGCATATTGGCACCCTCACTTACAGCGATCACACCATTTTTAATAAGTGTCTCAGCTTCCTCAAGATTGAGTTCATTTTGTGTGGCACAAGGTAACGCAATGTCTACCGGAACACTCCACGGTCTTTCTCCTTTGTGGAAGATAGCACCCTTATATTGCTCAACATATTCGCTGATACGTCCCCTTCTTACTTCTTTCAGGTCTTTTACGAATGCTAGTTTCTCTTCATCAATGCCGTCAGGGTCGTGTATGTAGCCGGAAGAATCTGAAAGTGTTAGCACTTTCGCTCCCAACTGAACGGCTTTTTGCACCGCATAGATCGCGACATTACCTGACCCTGAAACAGAACAGGTTTTTCCTTGCATGCTGTCACCTTTGTGCTTCAGCATGTTTTGACAAAAATAGACAGTTCCATAGCCTGTTGCCTCGGTACGTACCAGACTACCGCCATATGCCAGCCCTTTCCCGGTGAGGATTCCTGTATATTCATTGGCAAGCCTTTTATATTGACCAAATAAATAGCCAATTTCTCTTGCTCCCACACCTATATCACCGGCAGGTACATCAGTATCTTTTCCTATGTGTCTGTGCAACTCTATCATCAGCGACTGACAAAACCTCATCACCTCACGGTCACTTTTGCCTTTAGGGTTAAAATTGGATCCACCTTTACCTCCACCCATTGGCAAGCCTGTCAGTGAATTTTTAAAAATCTGCTCGAAACCTAAAAATTTCAGTATACTTAACGATACAGTTGGGTGAAACCTCAACCCACCCTTGTAAGGACCAATTGAGTTATTGAATTGAACCCTCCAGGCTCTGTTTGTCCTGATATTTCCTTGGTCATCCTCCCAGCATACTCTAAATATCACAGCCCTGTCCGGTTCAGTAAGTCTCTCCAGAATTTGAAACTCCTGATATTTCGGGTTTTCCAGGATAAAGGGCATCAGCGTCTCCGCTACCTCTCTTACAGCCTGATGAAACTCCTTTTCTCCCGGGTTTCTTCTTATAAGTCCGTTCATGAACTTGTCTACATGGGTAGATATATTCTCCGACATAATCATTCTAGTTAGTGTTATTTAAAAATATTCAATAAAATCGGCTATTTAAACGCCAGTTTTATATTTTTTTCATCACACTCGATATTTATTGAAGAAAATCAAAGGTCTCACCTGTTAATCGACGTATTTCTTTGCTTCTGATTTTACCCAAAACTGTTAGGCAAAAAGAGAAAAAACCTTATGAATTATAGAGAATATACCTTATCATTAATATCCTAATGCGGATGCCGAAAAGCTAACAGAGTAGGCTAAACAAATTATGCTAATAAAATGAAAAAGAAGATAAAACTGGACAACTTCAAAGTGACGAGTTTTGTAACAGACTCAGAAGGACTAAATGCTCAAACTATAAAGGGAGGAAACTTCTCTCAGGGAGATCCCTGTACTACTAATGAACCTGAATTCTGTAACCTGTCATTCAATCCCTGGTGTGTTTCCATAGAAAGATGTGAAAACTAGCAAGCATTTCGTAATGCTCCAGTCTAATTCACATGTTTCAGTAAAACTGTAATGGATTGAAAAATAAAGGTCTGACTATTTATGTAGCCAGACCTTTATTATTTAAGCGTACTTTTGAATTACCTGATGATCAGTTTCCCTGTTTGAAAAACATTACCAATCTTCAGCCTGTAAACATAGACTCCTGGTCGCTGACCACTCAATTCGAGCCTGTCTGAAGTAATGTTGTGATGTAGCACTTTCCTGCCCGCCTGATCATACAAAGCAATGATCCCGTTTTCTAGTTTGGAGCCTAGCGGTATCATCAGATAGTCATCTGCAGGATTAGGATAGATGACCGGCCTGTCACCAGATAATTGAATATATCTTATTTCTGAATATTCAAAGGTGCCGTCAAGGTCAACAATTTTGAGACGATAAAAAGCTTCCTCTCCCGAGACTTCACTATCAAGGAATTGATATTCAATCCGATCTGTTGAATTTCCTGCCGCTGCTACCCTGCCGACTTCTGAAAAAGTGACTCCACCAGCACTTCTTTCAATCTGAAAGAAATCCGAGTTTAATTCAGTGAGCGTAACCCATGTCAAATTCACCTGATTGCCTGCAGCGGGACTAACACCAAAATCAGCAAGCGTTACCGGTAAAGTCACTGATTCATCAGTTACTGTGTAATCTGAAAATGAGTTGATCACAAAGTCTTGCGTCACCCTGGGATCGCCTGAAGCGGATATTGGGCCTAGCAATTGTGCAAACCCCGAACCTCCGTCTCTCCAGATGAACATCGTTGAAAGTCCGTTCCCATTGTCGTAAATACTCGCCCAGGAAAAGTTGATTGACCAATTGTCCGGGTTAGTAGGAGAAGTAAGTTGCCAGGTAACACCTATGGAACCTCCTCCTGATCCATCATTCACACCTTGAGGTCCTGCAATCCTGGAGACTACCAGGTCTTCAATGTCATTTACACCATCCACGAAAGTGACCCCTAAAATACTAAATCCGCCACTACCGGACTCCAGAGGTAATGTTTTGGTAAAGGTCACAGTCCCTTCTATCCTACTAGTTGCAGATTCGGTAACATCTACTGCTTCGTTTGACAGCTGCAGAGCTGCCCCTTCATTCACATTGATGTTACCATCCGTAAGTGTCACAGAGCCTGTAGAACTTATCGCCAAATCATCTGCCAGCGTCAATATCACTCCGGAACCATTCATCGTCAGCTGATCAAGGGTAACAGTTGATATCGTCTGAAATGTAACATTCCTGTCTATTGTTGGATTTTCAGGGTAGGTTCCTGCATGGATAATCACGGTATCCGCACTTGTATAATCAGTCACTGCCTCCTGTATTCTCTCCGAGCTACCAGTTTGCTCGCCACTTAATCCGACATTTACCCGTCTTTCCAGCGGTTGGAAACCTGCGACAGCCGGATCGGTATCTTCACTTGAGTCAAGCCAGGGACTAAAATCTGTCCCGGTTACGGAAGAGGCAATAGTTGCCTCTGTGGTAGTACCCCACCAGTTTGAAGAAGCGTCCATCTGAGCTCCTGTGCCGGAAGATGCAACCAGTATACCGGTTGTGGCACTAATAGAACATGACCTGACCTGCACAATTCCTGAAACACTGCCGTTTCCCTCATTATTACCCAGCACAGCATCAAAGGTGGTAGCTGTTTGATTAAGGGATGAGTTACTCAATACCGATTCATTAATTGTTACTTCAGCTCCTCTATTGACAATGATGCCGAATGCACTAGTGGCAAAACCATCATAGGCGTTTCCTTCAATAATCGAATTATTAATAGAAGCAATGTTTGTACTGTTAGCGATGCTTCCACGGAAAGTCAAACCTCTGTTTTTATTGTCGGAGATCACACAACTATCAATCCTAACGGTTTGTACTCCGGTCCCGCCATATTTTTCAGAGGCAAATCCTGAATAGTTGGTCATTGCCAGGGTGATCGTCGGAATTGTTGACCCAGCACCTGTTATAGATGAATACCTCATCTGAAAATTAATGTCGTCGTTTCCACTGATCAAGCGAACCCCAAAAGCTACCGGATTCACAATCGTGATACTATCAGCTGTCAGGTTAGTCGCCCCATCGACAACCAATAGGCCTACTTTCCCTCCTGAAATAAACAGCGAATCAACCACCAAAGAATCGGTAGGACTGGATTTCGGGATATCACTAATGAGTACACCTGCTCCAACATTTTGAAATTTATTCCTTGATATATCTGCATAGGCAGAGTCTCTCAATACAATTCCATAACCCAGATCATCACTGTAGTCATCATTGGGTTCGTCATCAATGTCCCTAAATAGGTTATTCTTAATAATGTGGCCGCTCGTTCCATTGACAGATCCCTGTATGTCTATTGCCGCCGACAAAGTCAATCCTAATCCATCTATGAAGTTACCTGCCGCCGCTGTGTTGTCTCTGGGAAAATCCTCAAAAATGTTATTCTGAATATCCACATTCGTGAGAACGGCATTTGTTGCATCGACATAAATACCCTGCAATGCATCGAAAACTGATGCAGGTGGAGTCAGGTTGAAATTATCACCGCCAATGGTAAATCCATCGATCTCCACATCGGAAGCGGTAATGGTGATCACCTTGCCAACCATCAGGTCTGTGGAGCCTGGCTGAATAACGGTTTCAGCTAATCTTGTTGCCGATCCACTTACTCCGGAATTGCTCCCCCTGAGAATAACCGATTGACTGATCGTAATATTTTCCCTGTATATCCCCACACTAACTTGTATTTCGTCTCCTGGGTTTGATTGGTTGATGGCATGCTGTATAGTCAAACAAGGATTCCCTGGTAATGAGCAATCATTAGGACCAGCGTCAGTCCCGGTAACATCAACGAACCTATCCTGAGCTAAAAGTATGCTTGAGCAGAATGGTATAAGTAATAACAGAAATACTAATTTCTTGACATTAAGAGTTTTCATGAGCCTTTTGTAATACGTGGTTATCAATAAAGTTACATAAATTATTAGCTAAATGAAAAAGTAACCAGCTAACTAATAAGCAACCCAACTTAGGACACCATCAGCAACCTGAATCACTATCTTGGTAAAATCATATTTTGTTTAATATTTAAAAATAAAAGATAAACAAAATAATTTATAACCAATTGATAATGAATAATAGCTAAAATTTCAACTAGCTTTTCAGCTTATTCGTCGGACAATACCGTCTCATCATCGATATATTCCCGTTTACATTCATTTAATCCATATATTACATTTGTTATTATAATGGGGCAACCCATTTAACTACACCAAACCGAGATGAAAAATATTACAAGAATCTATGTTCTGGCCCTGGGACTTATTGGGCTGGTTCTGGGAATAAGTCAATTTCTTATTCAATCCTCCATAAGCGGTAACGCCGCTGACTCCAGAATAATCAATATATCGGGACGTCAAAGAATGCTCTCGCAAAAGATATCCAAGTCCGCTCTTGCCTTATCTGAAGCTTCCTCAGAAATGGAATATACTTCCAGGAAGAAAGAACTTGAAAATGCCCTACTTACACTTACGGAGTCTCACGATGGGCTTACAAAAGGTAATGAGCAGATGGGACTTACCATAGAAAACAACAATGAGAAAGTTTTAGGGTTGTACAACAAAATCGCCCCCTTTTATGAGAACATTACCAATTCTGCCTCTAATCTGATCGCCTATAATTCTTTAGAAGAATTTAAAGCATCTGCCACTGCTGCGGGTAATGTAGCTAATATCTTGGCCAGTGAAAATGATTTTCTGGTAACGATGAACGCTATTGTATTTGAATATGATGACATTGCTAATGGAAAAATTAACAGGCTATCCTTCACTGAGTACCTACTTTTCGCTATTGTGATCTTTCTATTGCTGGTAGTTGCATTTTTCGTATTCCGTCCTGCTGTTAAAAAATTAAAAGAAACGACGGAGCGGGTACTGCAACTGGAAAAGGCAGAAAAAGAGCAGGCACTTTCCGATAAGCAATATCTGACTGCCCAGGCGGAGATCATCTTTGCCAACGTAAATCAGGGTATATTCCTGCTAGATCAGGATTTCATCATTGATTCCTTCTATTCAAAAGAAACTGAGTCAATTTTCGATGAGGAGTCTCTTGCCAAAACCAACTTCCTCACCTTAATGAAGCCCAAACTAATGCAAAGAGATCAGGAAGCTTTAGATTTATTTGCCGAACACCTCTTCAACCCTGAAATAAGGGAAGATGTAGTAAACAGACTCAACCCAGTATCTCAGGTCGAAATTTTCAATGACGGCAACAGTTCCGACATTGAAAACCGTTACATAGGATTCACATTTTCAAGGGTTATTAAAGATGGAAAAATATACAGAATTCTAGTGACCGTTCTTGACGAGACAGAAAATGTATTGATGCAAAGAAAAATCCAGGAGGCTGAAAAAAGAAACAAGAAAGAATCAGAGCAATTACTGGCTATCTTAAAAGTAAATCCAAAAGTTCTGAGCGAATACCTGGATGCTACGATCACATCTCTTGAAGGAATATCTGTCAAATACGAGAACAGCATGGGTACCGGGTTTGATGAACTGCTAGGTTATACTTTCACGATTGTACACAGCGCGAAAGGCAATGCCTCTCTTATCAACCTGAAACTTGTAGAGGACAAGTTGCATAAGGTAGAAAACTCTATTGCAGACCTGAAAGTGAAAGCAGATCTGGAAGGTAAAAACTTTTTAAAGATCATCTATGAGGTAACTGAAGTAGTGTCAATTCTTAAAAACATGAAAGAAATGCTTGCGAGAATTGCAGATGCCTACAATCAGTTTTCCAACACTAAAAATGTAGAGGATTCAAACGAACTATTGATCAGCACACTCGAAAAAGGGATCAATAAGCTTAGCCAGGAAAAAGGCAAGCAGATCAACTTTGTATTTGAAGAAAATGACCTGATTATCCCAGATAAATATAAACTGGATATCAAAGACATGTCTATCCAGCTGATTAGAAACTCAATCATCCACGGTATCGAAGAGGCAGATGATCGTCAGTTCCTGGGCAAACCTGAAAATGGCACCATCAAAATCGATGTGAAAAAACTAGACAAAGGACACTTACAGTTCACTTACGAAGATGATGGCGCTGGAATAGATGTAGATGCCATCGTTGATAAGGCTATTCGAAAAAATATCATCTCTCAAGAGTTGGCAGGCTCTATGTCTGACCTTGAAAAAGCTCAGCTAATTTTTAAAGACGGTTTCTCCACTGCCGATGAAATAGACAATAATGCCGGTAGAGGTCAGGGTATGAGTGTCATTAAAAGCATTGTCAAGAAACACAATGGCAACTGTAAACTCGAAACTGTAAAGAATAAACAATTCAAGTTAACTGTAAAGCTACCTTAATCAGCTTACCTAATCATAAAACATTAAAGAATGAAATTATTAATCGTAGATGATTCCTCTATGATGAGGATGACTATAGAACAACATTTATCAGATTACGACCTTGAAATCGTCGGCACAGCCGGCAATGGAAAAGAAGCACTTGAGTTGCTAAAGGAAACAAAACCTGATGTCATCACACTAGATATCACCATGCCGGAAATGGATGGGCTGGAATGTCTGGATGAAATCATGAAAATCGACCCTTCTGTCAAAGTAATGGTCATTACCGCTCTTTCGGATAAATTGACGGGTCTCAAAGCCCTGAAGAAGGGAGCCAGGGAATATCTCTATAAGCCTGTAACTCCAAATGAATTAAAAGAAGGATTTGACTTACTACTAAACCGAAAATAACCATGAGCAATTCAGAAGAACAATTTGAAAAAACTGTCAACATTTTCATAGATTCGATCGACAACTATTTCACAAAACTAACCCAGTCTCCAGTTGAAACCTTCGCTCCTTTTGTTAAAAAGCCTGAAGAATTACTACTAAGGGAATGTACCGGCATGATCGGAATTGCTGGTGTAAAAAAAGGGCTTGTCTATATCTCCGGTGATCTGGCCATGTATGAAGAACTCATCAAAGACTATGTGGGTTATCAGTCGCCAAAAGAAAACGACATGCTGGACATGGCTGGTGAGTTATCAAATGTAGTGGCGGGCAATGTCCGTGAAGTTTACGGTGATTCTTTCCTGATCTCCGTACCAATTGTTTTCAAAGGAAAACCCGACAACCTGAGATTTCCTGATAATGTGCCAATCTATGTGATTCCTTTTAAGTGGAGATCGTATCAGGCATACATGGTTGTTGGAATCCAATAATAGCAAAGTTATGAAATCATTAAACCAAGTAATATTACTCCTAAGTGTGCTGGTTTTGTCGCTAACTGCGACACCATTGTCGGCACAATTTTCTATCACAGGTGAGATCAGACCAAGAGCCGAATTCAGAAACGGCTTTAAGTCACTTACCACAGATGATACGGATGCCGCATTTTTCATCGAACAGCGATCGAGGTTGTATCTGGGGTACAAAGATACCAAGTACAGTTTTCAGCTGACATTACAGGATGTAAGACTGTGGGGAGAAAATTCACAAATCTTCAAAAGTGATAATTCACTGTTCAATGTTTATGAAGCATGGGGTGCCTATCACTTCAACGACAAGTTTCGAGTGAAAGTAGGTAGACAGGCGCTGGACTATGACAATGCCAGGATTCTGGGAAATCTGGCATGGGCGCAACAGGCAAGAAGTCATGATGTGTTAAAGCTGGAGTATCAATCCAATGACTTCACCCTTCATTTTGGTGCCGCTTTTAACCAGGAAGACGTGTTATCCCGACCAGAGCCTGCCAGGCTTGCCAGTACATTCTACAATGGCATCAATAATTACAAAACCATGCAGTACCTGTGGCTGAATAAGAAATATGAAAAAGGTAATACCTCTTTTCTATTCTTAAATAACGGCATCCAGGCTCCTGATTCTACAGTGAATTTTAGCCAGACAGCCGGAATATACTCCAAGGATGATTTTGGCCTGGTAGACATGACGGCAGAACTCTATTATCAATTCGGCAAAACGGGCAATGGTGCAGATCTTAGCGGATTAATGGCTGCCTTATTCTTCAATTTTGACTTTGGTAAAACCAAGCTGGGAATCGGTGGAGATTACCTGACTGGTACTAATCCGGGAAGCACGGAAAGCAATTCGTTTACCCCTCTGTTCGGAACTAATCACAAATTCTACGGGCTCATGGACTACTTCTATGTGGGCAATCCAAGTGGTGATGTCGGATTGATCGACCTTTATCTGAAAGCTAAATTCGGACTTAGCGATAAATCAGCACTAAATGTCATGGTACACCGACTAAACTCTCAGGTTGATCTCACTGAATATTTCGATGCGGAATCAAGCACATTGGGAACAGAAATTGATCTGGTATACAACCTGAATGTAGACAAGGCTGTTAACCTGAAAATCGGTTACTCTCATATGATTGCAGACAGCAACATGGAATTAATCAAAACCGGAGATAGCAGCGCTACTAACAACTGGGCGTGGGCTATGCTTACCATCAAGCCTAAATTATTCGAAAGCAAAAAAAACAATAACTAATGAAAATACTAAAACTATGTTACCTTCACTTTTATCTTTTTCAAACAAAAAAAATTCTGATCATGTAGCGAAATCACGAATAGCAGATTCAGCTACGCAGAACTATTTTTCTTATTTGCCCGGAGAAGAAGTACTTCGGAATCTATTCAGTGAAGCTTATGTCATCAACAAACCTCTCGATACAGTAGGAGGAGACGGCTACTGGATATACAATAACAACCATCAAGTATTTTTAGTCGCCTTCGACTGCATGGGACATGGCAGGCTGGCATCCATGATGACCAGAGTGTACATAGATCATTTGCAAGAAATTATTTGTAACGACCAGCAGCATGATCCGGCAAAGATATTAGCAGAAATTCACCAACGCATACAGGCTCAGTTTGAAAACAAAGACAAACTTCAGATCGGGATCGGTGCAGATATGGCCATCATTCAATACGACCAGAAACAGCAGTCACTGAAATATAGCGGTGCGAAGATGGATTTATTCAAAGTAGATAAACTTGGCAAATCTACCAGAATAAAAGCCTGTAAAAGATCGCTCGGCACCTATTTTGAATATGACAGAAATTATGAAACCACAACTGTTGGGTTTGATAACAATGACAGGTTTTACTTATTCAGCGATGGCATAACTGATCTTTTCGGGGGAGCTAAAAATAAGAAAATCGGATTGAAAGGGTTTGTTAAAATGTTGGAAGAATCTTCCGGTAATTATCTGAATCCTGATACTGAAAAATCCATTATCAACGAAAAGCTTACTAGGTGGTCCGGCAATCAAACAAGAATGGACGACATGCTATTGATTAGCTTCAAACCGTAACAGAAAACTACATCATTTGCATTTCACTCAGCTTTTGAAACACACTATTTTTATACGTTCGGCTGATATTTAATTTCACCTGATTAATAGTGAGGCTTTCCTTGCCAAATGCCTCTACATGATTCTGATTAACTAAAAAAGACCTGTGCACTCTTAAAAAGTTTTCAGGTAAGCGCTCTTCCAGTTTGCTGATTTTCTCTTTTGTGATAACCGTCTCTTCAGGCGTATGAATTTTCACATAATTGCTTAAGCTCTCAACGTAGAGGATATTATCCAGTTCTATGTTGACAGTTTTTCTGTTGGAAGTAACTTGCAGGATTTTCGTCCTCTCGGGTTCGGTTTCCGGCACACTTCTGTTGGTATGAAACATTCTCCGTCTCAGCAGGAACAGAATTGCACTTAAAAACACTACAAAATAGGTGGCAATTGCCAGAAAGGAAATATTGCCGAGTATAGGCCCTACATTATCAAATTTATAATCCGCATATAAGGGAAATGAAAACATAATGATCATCCCTTGCAGGTAGATAGAAGCTATAAAAACGAAAAGTCCGTAAATAACAAAGTCGACATATTTACCCTTCAGAAGCTTGTTGGCAATCAGGTAATAGTTTAGGGTATATGAAGTAAAGATTGTAATGGGCATCAACAACATCAGGAATATCAGCACCAGTGATTTATCAGGTGATCTGGACCCGATAAAATGCCAAACAAACAATGTGGAAACTAGCCAGAATAAAATATGAATTACTACGCGTTTCAAGATAGCCATGCCTCAAAATTGTTCAAAAAAGAGCTTTTTACCTATTAAAGTTGATGAAATACAGGTTTCGAAATGGATTCTACCTATGTAAAAATCATACCACCTATTAGATTTGTAATGTGTTTAGTGGATGCGCATCTCAAAACATAATGAACAATAAACCGGAGATCAAAATATCGGTCTCTTTAACTTATTTTTAAACCTTAAAAGTCATTTAATTATGTTTGATTTCTTAATAGAGGGCTGGGCACCAATCACCTTTCCTATGACCATACTGCTCATCATAGCTGTTGCGCTCATCATCCGATCACTGATAGTAAGACCAGAGCTTACTAAAGAACAATCTTTGACACAAATAGGCTATATCAAATACCTTGGTATATTATCATTAACTATTGGTTTGTTTGGTCAGATTCTTGGCTTGTACGGAGCATTTACGGCAATGGAGCAAGCTGGCGAAGTTTCCCAGGCGATATTTTTCGGAGGTATGAAAGTTTCATCTATTACCACCGTTTATGGTATGTCCATATTTCTGATATGCTACCTCTCCTGGCTGATTTTGAAAGTTAAAACTGACAGACAATTCAAATAAAAACAAAGAGGGGAAGATCAGCAGATCCTCCCCTCCTATTTTTAAGGTCTTACGAAAGATTACCTGATCATCAGCCTGATTTGCTGAGTCTGTTCTCTCTGACGGACCAGCACCAGGTAAACCCCACTGGCAAGCTCTTCGTTGATGTTCAAACGGTAATTATTGCTAAGCTCATCAGGAACAATCTGATTGGCATAGAAAACCCTGCCGTTGAAATCTATGATTTGTATCTCCACAGGTGCCAACTCATCGCCGGTACTCAGTCTGATATTGATTTCATCTTTACTGGTAGGGTTTGGATAAGCAATAGCTTTAAACTGCACCTTCCTGTCAGTGAAATCTACAAAGACAATTTCAGAATATTCAAATGCTCCATCAAAGTCCACTTGTTTCAGTCTGTAGTAATTCAGACCTTGTCGTGGCGCGATATCAATATATTGATAGTCCTGCTGAATGTCCGTAGTACCATTTCCTGATACCTGACCGATTGATTCAAAGTTCACCCCATCCACAGAACGCTCTACCTCAAAACGATCGTTGTTAAGTTCCGATGCAGTCGCCCAATCCAATACAGCATCACCATCATCCAGCGAAGCAGTGAAATAAATCATCTCTACCGGCAAGGCAATCTCCGGTGCCTGCCCTAAACCAAACTGCTGAGTACTGAAGTCAATGAAATTCTCTGAAACAATGGTACCACCGGAGGCATCACCAGCAATCGTTCCTCCCTGATTCTCCCACCTGTTCTGAGCAGTATTCCACCAGACTACCCTAAGGTCGTTGATATCTACTATCGTATGATGCGTGCCATAAGTAAGCCTGATTTGCGCATCATTATCAGGTCCTGTCCCGGAACCTGTAATCTCCCATCGGTCCTGAGAAATGATATCACTCAGTGCATTGAATCCTGATCCCGGATCAGAGGTATCGAAAGAAGACTCACTAAATGCACCTGTTGACGTGAAGTATTCAGCTGTCCAATTCTCACCGCCAAGTCCAATATTAGCAATCGCAGCGGGGGCATACCTTTCGGTTTTACCGACCGGAAACTCATATGTGCTGGCTACTGCAACGTCATTTTTAGTGATCGGTCCGGTGACATATGAGGCGGTACTGGCATCCGTCCAGTCTCCTGTTGATGTTAAGGTAAGCGTTCTGGATGCATCGGTATTGACGAGCCCGTCAGTCAGGGTTAGTAATCCATCAATTTCCACACCACCACTATTCACTCTTACGCCTTCGCTGCTACTGTTATTAATAGTCAGGTTTTGCAATGACGCAGTTCCCGTAAAGTTTCCGTCTATCAACTGCTGCGTTGTACCATTTAAAATGATATCCGTGTTGTTAATATCCAGCGTTCCTCCACTGAAATTAATGTCATCGGTGATGGTTATTGATGTACCTCCAGCACCTGTAAAAGAACCTCCGGACATGATAAAATCTCCATTAATCACCACATTCGTTGCATTGGCTAATGACACGGAACCTAACTGAATTTCCAGCCTGTCCGTATCAGCATCTCCAATGATTACTGAATTACCAGAGTTGAAGGCAACAGTAGGACCGTTAATGATTAAAGTATCACAAACACTTAGCGCATTATTTGGCATAGTCCGAACGCCCGTTCCGGAAAGGGTCACTTTTCTAATCTGAGAAATACCCGAAAGCACACTAAAAGTAGAGCTTCCATTGTACTC
>JBCBHL010000059.1:0-25663 GCA_038525605.1 Bacteroidota bacterium | reverse complement strand
GCATATGGCTGGTGATCCGACTTTTATCGCAATCCAACAGGGAGTTCTTAGAATTACTTTAAGGGATGGCCAATTCCACGACTTTAGTGCAGGATCTTCTTTCATAGCAGCAGATTCGCTACCGAAACACATCAGCTTTGATAAGCAAAAGCATGGACACAAAGCATCTGTCATAGGAGATGAAATGTTGAAGGCCATACATGTAAAACTCAATAATTTCTCAACCACATAGAAAAAGGCTGCTTTTATCGTTTAGTAAAACAAAAAAACAGCCTTCATCAATATTTTTCTTGTGGTTTAGATCACTCTCCCCACTCTGTGTGAAAAATACCCTCTTTGTCAATTCGCTCATAGGTATGAGATCCGAAATGGTCTCTTTGCGCCTGAATGAGGTTAAGCGGTAATCTTCCGCTGGTAAATGCATCGAAGTATGTAAGTGAATTAGTGAGTCCGGGTAATGGTATGCCGGCAGTAGCCCCAAAAGCCGCCAGTTTCCTCGCTGAAGCTACCGTCGTTTTAATTTTCTCAACAAAGGCTGGAGCCATCAAAATATTTTCCAATCCCTTTTGCTCTTCGAAGGTCTGAGAAATATCGTCTAGTAATTCAGCTCTGATGATACAGCCTGCACGCCATATTTTAGCTACTTCCGACATATTTAGCTCATAACCGTAGTTATCAGAAGCTTCCACCAATTGATGCAAACCTTGCGCATAAGTTACGATGAAGCTAAAATACAAGGCTTCTTCAGCCTGCTTGATCATCTCTTCGCGATCAACCGAAGGCAACTCCGGTTTGTCATAGATTTTATCAGCTTCTAATCTGGTATATTTTAAGGCAGAAATCTCCCTCATACTAACAGCAATGTCGATGCTTGGTACAGGTATGCCTAAATCCATTGCATTTTGAGAAGTCCACTTACCGGTTCCTTTTTGCTTGGCTTTATCCAGGATTTTATCGACTAAATCACCATCTCCTATTTCATCTTTCTGACTAAAAATTTCTGAAGTTATCTCAACCAGAAATGACTGCAATCTGCCTTTATTCCACTTACCATACAATTCTGATAATTCCTTATTAGATAGATCGCAACTCTTTTTTAACAAATCATAGATTTCCGATGTAAGTTGCATGAGACCATATTCAATACCATTGTGAACCATTTTCACGTAATTACCTGCAGATTTTGGTCCGAGATAAGCAACACATGGCTCTCCTTTGAATTTGGCAGATGCAGCCTCAAAAATAGGTTTTATATGCTGATAAGCTTCTTTGTTCCCACCCGGCATGATACTGGGGCCTTTTCGGGCTCCCTTAGCTCCTCCGGATACACCTGCACCAAAAAAATTAATCCCTTTTGACTTTAGGTGCTCTTCCCTCATGTCAGTGTTGGTAAAGAATGAATTTCCCCCATCGATGATGATATCGCCCTGATCCAAATAAGGTAGTAAGCTTTCGATAGCTGCATCGACAATTTTCCCTGCCGGAACGAGCAACATAATTTTCCTAGGAACTTCCAGCGCCTCAACAAATGCTTTTGCTTCAGTTGTAGCGGTAATTTTCAGTTTATCACCACCTAACTTTACAAGATCATCTACCTTCTGCTGATCCAGATCAAGACCACAGACGGTGTATCCATTATCAGCGACATTTAAAATAAAATTTTGTCCCATCACTCCGAGACCTACCAAACCAAAATTGTACATGAATTCTAATAATTTGTAGATAAGATTATAAGATTAATTATTATTTCTCAAAACCAGTACAAAAAATGAAAAAATATTGAATGATTGATGCGAAAATTGAATTTTCGCCTAATTACCAACTATTATTGCACGGCTTTTTTTAAATTAGAGTCTTTGTCGGGAATAGTTCTTAGGAAGTCCTATCCGGCTTAAGGATAAATCACAGACGCGATTACATGAAATCTATTGACAATCAGATACTGGTAATCTTTGGAGCTTCCGGAGATCTTACTGCCAGAAAGCTCATCCCTGCATTATTCGATCTTTTTCAGGGAGGTTACCTACCGGAAAACTACCTGGTTTTAGGTGCCAGCCGGAGTAAGCTTACAGATGAAGATTTTAGAAAAAGAGTATTACTGGAGAGCAAATACATCAAAAATGAGGATGACCGGATTGCGGGACTAATTGAAAAGTTTTCTGAAAAACTGTTTTACCATTCTATTGAAGGATATGAAGCTGACTACTCTTCTCTCAAAGAGCGTTTACTCCACTTAAACAATGAAAAACAGACCGATCACAATGTGGTTTTTTATTTATCTACCCCTCCGGGTGTGTATGGAGCTATTTCCAAAAGACTACACGAATCCGGCTTGAGTAATGAAGACAAAGGCTGGAGCAGATTGATTGTAGAAAAACCTTTTGGCTACAGTCTGGAAACTGCGAAAAAACTAAATTCGGAATTACAACAATACTTTAAAGAAACGCAGATCTACCGCATCGATCATTATCTGGGAAAAGAGACCGTGCAAAACTTGCTGGTCACCCGTTTTTCAAACAGTATTTTTGAGCCGCTCTGGAACAGAAATTATATCAAACATGTGGAAATTACCAATGCTGAAAATATTGGTGTCGGTAGCAGAGGTGGTTATTATGACAAATCAGGTGCATTGCGCGATATGTTCCAAAATCATCTGTTACAAGTCATTTCACTGGTAACAATGGAGCCTCCACTGGAAGCTACCGCTGAAGAAATCAGAAATGAGAAGGTGAAAGCTCTGAAATCAATCAGAGTCATGACCGATCATGAGATCCTGAAGGATCATACCATTAGAGGACAATACGTGTCTGCTGAAATCAACGGAGAGAAGCTTCCAGGCTACAGAGAAGAGGAAGGTGTCGATCCTGAGTCACTCACAGAAACCTATGCAGCTGTAAAATTCTACATCGATAACTGGCGATGGAAAGACGTCCCATTTTATGTCCGCACAGCTAAGCGGATGCCTACAAAAGTAACAGAAATTGTCATTCACTTTAAAGGGACACCCCATACGCTGTTCAGAGGAAACAATTTATCTAACAAATTAATCATCAGAATCCAGCCTGATGAGGGCATTTTGATGAAGTTTGGTGTTAAAGTACCTGGACAGGGATTTAAAGTAGAAAGGGCAAACCTTGATTTCTACTATTCTAATCTGGCAGGTACCAAAGTGATGCAGGCATATGAGCGATTGCTGCTTGATGCTATGCAGGGTGACGCTACGTTGTACGCCAGAGGTGACGAAGTGGAGGCTGCCTGGAATTTTGTAGACCCAATCCTGAATTACTGGAAAAATGGGCAGGACGTCAGGATGTACGGTTATGCTGCCGGAGTTTGGGGACCGGAAAATGCCTCTAACCTGATTGAAGGAAATGACGATTGGAGAAATCCCGGACCAAATTTGGCTGATGACCCTGGTTATTGCTTAATTTGCTGATATAAATGAAACTGAATATATACAAAGACAAGCAGGAAGTTGCTGAACAGTTTTCAGAGTTTCTAGCTGAAAGAATAAAACAATCTACAGGAAAATTAAATGTCTCTCTTTCGGGTGGCAGTACACCTAAAGTTGTTTTTGATTATCTGGCTGAAAAGTTCAGTTATCTGGACTGGTCTAAAGTAAACTTTTTCTGGGGTGATGAACGATGCGTGCCCCCTGAAGATGAACAGAGCAACTATAAAATGACTGTAGATCACCTATTCAGTAAAATTGACATACCACAGGAGAACATTTACAGAATAAAAGGTGAAAACAATCCTGATGAGGAAGCTGATGCATACGGTGAGACACTAAACAAGGTTTTACCATTAGCGAATGACATTCCTGAATTCGATCTAATCATTCTGGGTATGGGTGATGATGGTCATACTGCTTCAGTTTTTCAAAGCAACATCCATCTTTGGGATTCATCTAATAACTGTGAGGTAGCAGTACATCCCGAGTCCGGACAAAAAAGAGTGACAATTACAGGAAAAATAATCAATCAGGCGAAAGAAGTCGCCTTTTTGGTGACAGGAGCCGACAAAAAGGAAAAAGTAGACACCATTCTGAAAGGAGATGAAGTCAGTAAATCTTACCCAGCAGGACTTGTGAGCCCGTCATCCGGTGAACTTTACTGGTTTTTGGATGAGTCTGCAGTGGATAAAAGTTATCATTGATTGTCTATAGCCTTGCGTGACCAGGCTTTCACCAACTAAGCTGATTTTTTGGTGAAGAAAAAGAACAGTGTGAAGACAGAAATCAATAACGCAATGCTAAAGATAAGGAATCCTTTATTGGACTTATTTTCGTGAAAAAGTGGTGAATCATCACCGAAATGCACCATTGCTCCCCAATAATATGGGTTTGCGGAAGGCTTGTCTGCTCCTGACAGATAACTTAGTTTGGCACGTCTCAGTGCTTCAGATTTGGTCTGCCCGGATTTTAGGTTTTGATAAAATGACTGCATCAAAGAAGGGGCCACAACATCGGATAATTCCCACAAACTATTAATTACACTTTTGGCTCCTGCGAGGTTAAATGCACGGGATAATCCAAGAACACCTTCCCTATTCACACTTTTTCCAACTCCGGATTCGCATGCACTTAGCACCACCATATCGGCGTTTAAAGACATATTATACAACTCAGATGCATGTAAAGCATTATCGTCGTCTTCTCCTTGATCCAATTGAAATAGCAATCTGGATTTTAAGGGGTTTTCCGAGTTAAATTCACCGTGTATAGCCAGATGCAAAATCCCGTAATTAGGTGCAAATTTTTTAAAATTTGTCTCACTTGCATCGCTTCCGAAGAAATATTTACCATCAATCAGGCCTGCAATTGCTTTGATTTCAGTGCTTGTACCCGGCAGTGAAGCTAGGTCTAAACTTCGAAAAACATCGAAATCTAAACTTTTTTGTTTATCCGCAACCTCGTCGGGGTTATAGGAAAACGCCAGACACAACCTCTCATTGCCAGTTTCCGTTGGGGTGCGATCCCTATCAATCAGAGAAATCGATTGATGATAGCTGATTGAATAGGAATTCAACAAGTAATCCATCGTCCGAAAATCGGTATGATCCGGCATCTCTTTCAAAAGAATCTCAAAATTAAGTCTCCAGAGAACTCCATCGGGGATAATCAGTAAATTGGAAGTGTTAATTGGCAAAGGTTTCAGTAACTTTTCATACAACCTATAGGCAGACTGTTTATATGCTTCTACCTGATCGCTTGCCAGGAAACTTTCTAAATTACTCACATCATCTATCAATTGTTGATCATAGACGATGCTAAATGTCATTACTTTCCCCTCCTCTATTTTTACAACGATCATCTCATCACCAGCAACCGTATATTCTATGACAGCCTGGCCTTTCGATAGCTCACGAAGTTGTGATTGATCAATCAGCTGGTTTTCTTTGGCAGACATCAGTTTCTCCTCGCTAATGAATTTTTTGGATAAGTTTTTTTCAAGCCTAATTAGCTGATGTTTAACAGCGAAAATTGAATCTTTCAAAGATTGCACACGTGATTGATCTTTCGTCGATTCCAACTCCTTTTGATATACCGACTCCAGTTGTTCCAATAACGCCTTTAGCTCCTGCTCTCCCTTTTTCTTATCTCCTTTCCACTTTTTCAATCGGGTGTAAAACCTGAATGTTTTTGCTTTTATTTTCTGAATACTTTCAAGCAGTTTTTTATCTTTTTCTCTACCAGGATCGCTAATTAAAAATTTAATGTAGCTATTATAAGGTCCCATAAATTCTTCGAGGAAACTTACATTTTCCTCACCTGAGAAAGAAGAAACCAGTATGTTCTCTACCAACAAATCGAAAGATTGGAAGGCTTTGTCAATTAGTAAATCCAGCTCATCATTTCTACCACCGTGAGTGGAAAAATCTATTAAACAGTCAATTTTTTGTTCCAATAACCAGATAGCAACATTCTGTAAATCTGCGATAGAATCAGCAACAGGATTCCTTGAAAAATCTTTTTCTGGCAAACCAGGACTGACAATTGATAGTCCTTTTTGACAGCTCAGGAGTGCTTTTTCATAAGCCCCCAAATGCCGCAAAATTTTAGATTTCATGATATAATAGTCTCCTTGTAGCGCAATATCAGAGGTTGTATGATCAAAGTAAGCTGCTAGCGAATCGAGGTATCTCATTGATAAATCGGCCGATATTTCAGAAGGTGAATCAGCGTATTTTAATATATGAATATTTGCTAATTCGCTGTACTGTCTGGCCGCACTTCTCAGATCATTGGCATAAATCTTTGCGTAGATGTTTCTGATATATTGCATATGCCATAAAGCAGAGTCATAGTTACCCTGATTAGTAAAGTTTGAACTGATATGCCGATGTTGATCAAGAGCCTTCCGGCTTTCTAATCCTAAGATATTTTCATATATCCTTTTTGCCTTATGGTGATTCTTTATGCTCTGCTGATGGTCCTGCAAATAATTTAGTAAAACACCAGCCAGATTGTAACCATAGGCAGTTGATAAATGATTTTCCTTCAGATATTTCTTCTTCATTTCCAGACTTTGAAAAGCATACTTTTTTGCCAGATCATAGTCTAATAGATACAAGTAACAGACAGCTAAGTTTGCATATTCTGATACGACATTAGGGTTATTTCCGACACCTGCTGTTTTTAGTTCAATGGCTGAAAGGTACTTTTCAATTGCTTTCCGATACAACCCTAAACTAATATAAGCATTACCCATTTGAGAGTGTATAACTGCCTCCTCTCTTTTTTCGATGGCTCGGTTACCCGACAAAATATCCAATGCTTTTTCACCATAGTACACTGCACTATCGTTATCGTAAAGTCTGGTTTTAAGTATTGAATAGAAATAATACAATCTTCCCTCATTTACATCGGAAGACAACTCAAGTTGATCGATTAACTGATTAGCACTATCCAGTACTGAGCCCATAGTTTCATAATCGCCTAGTCGTTGATAAACCCCGGAAGATTTAAGAATTACAAACACGTATTTATCAAAATTACCCTTTGAGAAATAATAATCTGACAAATCATTGTAAAGAGAAAGTGCATTTCCGGGTTTTGATTGTTCAATGACAAGAGCAGAATCTTCCAGCACTAAAGCCTGCTGATCAGTTTGAATCTGGGCATTACAAAAATGAAATAGTGAAATAACAAAAAATGTAGTCAGTAGAATTGTTTTTTGGCTTCTGGTAGAAATCAACATAGCTACTTAAACCTGAGAATGGTCAAAAAGTTTGCAGAATAAAGTTTGCAGGAAAAAATTATCATTAGCTAAACGATTTTCAAACAAAACAGCTACCAGGACCTTTCAGTCACTGATAGCTGTTTTCACGTTGTACGAATGAGTTAATCCGGAATCAACTATTTATACTTTATTCTATATAAATAAGACAAATTGATTTACTTGAACTCCGTCATTTCTAACTGTAAATATTTGACCTATTTGGAACTGTTGCTTCTTTAGCATGCTGGTCCATCTGAAAATGGTTGATACTGAGGCCCATCGGGGCAATCAAATGACCATTGACATGAGCCATTAGACATACACAAGTCTGTAGGAGATCCTCCTTTAACAGTGTTCATCTTTGGCTTTTCCATATCTGTTACAAAGCTGTTTAGTTTAAGAACGTCTAGTTTTAATTGTTTCTTTTTCATTAAAATTTATTTAAGATTTAAAATTAGTTACTGAAGTGATTAGTGTTCATTGATATGATTTAACATGCTATTGTAAAATCATTCCCGCAAAAGAAATCATTAGTGATCGTATCGTATTTCGGATCAGTATCAGTTTGACAAGGAACATCACAGGTTAGTATAGACCCACAATTTAGCGATCCACCTTTCACAGTATTCACCTCATTGCTTTTGATATCTGTCACAAAACTTTTGATTTTCAGGGCGTCAAGGCTTAATTGTTTTTTAGTCATCTTAACTAATGTTTTTATTGAATATATCAGTTTAGCAGACGTTACTACCTTGGTAATTTGGACAAATAGGTCCTCCGGAGAACTCTTCTTTTTTAGGCCCATCAGGACCAGAACCTAAGCAAGAATCATGAGTCATACAGTTGTCAGTGGGAGAACCTCCCTTTACTGTATTCATTTTAGTCGTCTCCAGATCAGTTACAAAACTTTTTACTTTAAACGAATCAAGACTTAATTTTCCTTTAGTCATCTTTTTGAAATTTATTATGTTATAAAATTGATTTATTAACAGAGTGAATCTCAGATGGCGTTTTAGTTCCCTATCTTAAATACCACTCAGTAAGAAGGCATATCAAACCGTTCAATCAGGATTAAATTCCGTCTTTCTCTCAGATTTTCACTCAGTTTTACTAAGCCTTCCCTGATTAGTGTCGGCTTTCAAAAAATGTAGACAGCAAATCGAATATTTTTTTTATTTTTTTCAAAAACAGGTATTGCAGGCTTCAAATAGCTTTTTTTTAATAAATTAAATGATAACTTCGTCGTGGATAGAGAGAGAAACACTTGAAAGATTTTTCGGATAAGGATATAATTGACAGACTGCAGCATGGCAGTACGACTGAAAGAAATTTAGTCATCAAACAATTGTATAGAAGGTGTTATAAACAGATTAATTCTTTTGTTTTAAAAAATAACGGTAGTACTACAGATAGTCAGGACATTTTTCAGGAAGCAATGGAAATATTTTATTTCCAGATCCAAAAAGGGAAGTTTGAAAGTAAATCTGCGCCATCAACTTATCTTTATGGAATTGCTAAAAACATCTGGTTGGGCCAGTTAAGAAAGCGAAGAGAGGTCAGTATTTCAAGCTGGGATTATGAAATAGCAGAGGAAACCGGTAATGCCCAATTTGATTTGAAACTGTTTTACAGATTGTTCGATGAACTCGAAGAAGACTGTCAACGAATACTAAAATGTTTCTACTTCGAAAAAATGCCGATGAAGCAAATTGTAAATGAATTCAGTTCCATTAACAATGAGCAATCTGCCAGAACTAAAAAATACAGATGTCTGAAATATCTTAATGAGATCTTTCAGAAGCAGAATATAGGACAAGAAAATTTCAATTAGCCGATGGTATGGAGGTTTCAGAAGAAGATATTAAATTTTTTGATCAGTACGTAGCTGGAAAGCTATCGGAAGCCGAGCAGCTCACATTTGAGGAAAAACTCAGGTCTGATGAGACCTTCAAGGCAAATTATGATCAATATTTAAATAGTACCGCCGCTATCAAAACCATTCATTTCAGCAATGAAATTTCGGCAGTACTGGAAGAAGAAATCAGCCACGATAGAAAAACTATCAATCTCAAACAAATCACCATAGGAATCGCAGCATCCATCGCGCTAATTATTGCCTCTTATTTCGTCATAAACAGTGGTGAAAATGTATCTAATCTGGAAATTTTCTATTCTTACTACGATGCATATCCGGCTTTGCAAAATATACGGGGAAGTGAAACTGACCTAAACAAAGAGATTATCGGCGCTTATTCCGAAAGAAAGTATGCATTAGCCATCAGACTGATAGAATCCAAAACAGCCGATAAAGCTGATGACATAAACCTCATCTTATCCATTTCATTTATTGAGCAAAAGTCCTACGAAAAGGCACTGAGCACTCTCGGATTAATCGACAGTGATGGTCTGTTCAGCGAGCAAAAGCAATGGTACGAGGCATTGACTTTAATTGCACTGGAGCGCACGCAGGATGCAATTACTATCCTAAGATCGTTTGAGAAAACACATTATAAGTATGAAAAAAGCCAGGAAGTGATCAGGCAACTCAACACGGCTAATCTTTAAAGAATGAGTTCATCAGAAAGTTCAGGTTTATTGTATTTCAGGAAAATAAGTCGATTACTTATTCAACCTCTTCCAGATCAATTTGTCCAATAGGCGCGGTGGCATTCTTTTTGCCAAATGCATTAAAAACTTATTTCTGGACACCATATAGCTCACTTTTGGTTTATTGCTCGTGATAATTTTATGGATTAACCTGGATATTGTCTCGGTAGGCAAGGCCTCTTTCTCTGCTGTGGATATGATTTTATCAGCAATCTCGGCATATTGATCATAAGCGGTTCCTTTGTAAAGATTCATCAAGCCGAGGTTCTTTTCCCATATATCTGATTTGATAGGTCCCGGCTGAATGGATATGACATCTATTCCGAACATCATTAGTTCACGTCTGTATATTTCACCGAGACTTTCCAGGGCATGTTTAGATACGCAGTAACTCCCGCTAAAAGGCGAATTGATTACTCCGGATAAAGAACTGATGTTGATGATTTTCCCTGGTATTCCCTTAAAGTTCAAATCCATTCCTAAAAGTGGCAAAAACGCGTTGGTAACATTTCTTACTCCAAACAGATTTACTTCCATCTGGATCCTGAAATCCTCGTCGGGTATCATGCTGATCGGTCCCGGAATGGAAAGGCCTGCATTATTGATTAAAGCAGTTAATGAACGACCGTTTAATAAATTTTCAACTTCCTGCTTTGCCGCAGCTATTGATTCTTTGTCACGCACATCGAACAGAACTCCTTTGAAATTATCAGGGAATTCTTTCTCAATTCGCTCAAGATCCTCAGGCTTTCTGACACTCCCAATTACAAAATAACCCTTATCTGTTAAAAAACGAACGGCATCATAACCTATTCCCGAAGAGACACCTGTGATTAATATGAATGATTGTTTTTGATCTGCTTGCATACCGCAATAAAAGTAAAATGATCATTAATTCAATCTATTGAAGGTTTTTTATTGGTTTGAATTAATCAATCAGATATTCTTCTGGTTTTTAATCATCAAAGGTTTGAGTTCATCAAACTAGAATGTTAATACAACCTGTGAATATGCCATCAGTCCTTCGCTCTGAATCAGTGGCATTGGAAAAACATGCGTAATGACCAACTGATATACATACTACAAGCGGTTTTGTAAACTATTGTAATGATCACCCAAACCCTTTTCATTCAGGCTTTGGTAGACTGAATCCAATTCCTCATTATCTAATTTATTTCTTAAACGATCGTTTAATTCCTTTAAAAGCAGCTGATCTTTATTGACCCATTTTTCCTGGTTGATCAATTCTTCTTCTTTCAATATCTTCTGGAAGCTGGTTTCAAGGTTTTCTTTAGTGGTTCTTTCTTTGATTTTTCCAACCAGGTTATCATACTGTTCCTGGCTGTCTATCTGATTGATTTCCTGCGTAAGGATTCTCATAATTTTCTTCCTGGTTGAAAACTTCCTCCAAACCAATGCTATGATGATAGCCAATACGGTAGCAACTATTCCCAATGCCCACGCAATATATTTGACGGTTCCCTCTACGGTATCTTTAGTATCTCTGAGGGTATCTTCTATTTCAGGTTTTAGTTGATCCTTATAACCTTTCGCAATGGTTGCAATACTACTTGCAAGCAATGAATCTACCATTATTTTAGTCTGCTTACCCAGCAATTCATTTCTTAGGTTACTAACAGCCAGAACTGTGCTGTCACCCAATAAGTCGTCACGCAGCTGTGCTACCAGGAATTGTGTTCTGTCTCCAAGCAGTTTTTCTCTAAGGTTATCAGCAGTTATTTCAAGTCCGCTACCAGCCTCCAACACAATTCTTTTAATTTTTAAAGCAGTGTATTCGCTCAACAGACTATCTCTTACAGAACTTGTGAGGCTATCAGCCTTATTATTCAACTTCAATGACACTACCTCAATCAGCGAGTCTAACTTTTCCGTTGTTTGCTGGCCAAGTGCGTTTTTCCTGATATTATCCACAATGCCATCAACCAGGGTATCCAGTTGAGCCTCCTTAGACTTCACCCCTTTTACAGCACCTTTCCCAAAGTTAGCACCCATTTTCTGTAACATCGACTTACATGAGTTCAGGGTAAAAGCCCCGATTATCACAGTCGCTATTAACAGCACGAATTGCCTGGAATATCTCATAAACTAGAGGGAAGCAAGGAATTTAACAGCTTTTAAACCAGGCATGAAGAAGTAGGCACCACCTTTAATATTGACAAATCTGGGGATTCCCTGCACTTTTTTTCTTACAGGACTGGCCTGTTCAGTAAATGTCGTCGTTGCATTTTCACCCATTATCTCAGGATAGCCAATTATTGGATCAGGGTCTTCGTATAAACCTGCGAACTTTGGATTATTAATCCAAGTTTGCTGAATGAGTTCAAACTGTCTGCTGATACTGGTGTTGAAGCAGAGAAAATGTAAGCCTCGTCCGCCATCTGAGGACCCTGATGAAAGTACATCTTCGGGTTTCATACTTTGCGTGACAGGTTCACCATAAGATCTGCCTCTCCTCAAAATACGAAAGCGTTTCATGAACATTTGAGATTTCTCAATATCCTTCTCTTTGTTTCCGGTACTGTTTCTTAAAAAATTATCTCTGGGGTTGGTTCTTCGAATATGTGATCCGATAGGGCATTTAAACCCATCAAAGTCTTTATTGGCATACCCGAAATTATCAAATGTAGCAAACTTCTCATCAGGCTTTACAGGACATTTGGTAAGCGGAGAACCATCAGGCCACCTGCCAATCATTTTAGAAGCTAACCCTTCTATTGAGTCAGACGTGTTATCTACTTCCTGCTCTTCCGTAGCTTTTTTTATGAATTCCCAAAATTGAACCACATTTTGTTCCATTTGGCGAAATACAAGCATACTACCATTTTTACCTAAATCTCTATTCCCGGGTTCATTGGGGACATCACTCAGCAGATTGGACGCATCCATGTCGACTGAAACCTTAGGACTCAGTGGTAACTTTTCATATTCATTGTTATAACCAAAGATAAACTCCCCGGGGTTGATCAGGTTAGCCGGATGCTCATCTCCCTCTCTCCTTCCCGCATCTTTCATAACAGGGTTAGCAATGCCATCTCTAAAACCAAAATGTTCTTTATATTCAGGCAGTGAGTTGGTAGGCAGCTCAGTAACAATGGAAATTTGCTGGGCAGACATATCTGATTTCAGGTCATCAATTACCTGATCAAACGTCTCTTTCGTTTTTGCGAACACCAAAAGGCAAGCATGAATGGTCTTTGATTCCTTACCATTTCCCCAATTCCACCCGGCAGGATCGCTATCTCCAAGATCGCCCAACATCCGCTTTCTGTGATCTGTCACCATACCTTCTTCAAACTCTCTTGAAAAAGTCTTAAGGACTTGTTTCGTCAGCCCCAATTGTAAAACCCCTTCATTGGTAAAGGCCAGGTTTATGGCGTGCTCTATGGATTTAGTAGATGTTGAGGCTGCTGTTATCTTATCTGCAATTCCGCCAAGCCAGCTTTTAGCTTTCGATTGATCTCCGAAATTAAGCATCAGGTATATACCGTTAGGCATATTACCATATCCTTTCAGGATTAAGCCTTGCACATCATCTAATTCAACTAAATTTCCCATTTTCAGCAATAGTTATATTCTAAAATCTTTTTAGCCAGTCAGAAGTGCTCTCCTTGCTGCTACCGTCAAGGAATTCCCTAATCTTCTGGTTATTCAGTATGTTTTTAACTGTTAATTGCGGATAAGCACTATACCATACCTGACAAGGATATTGGTTATTCCGTACTACCGTTTTGAAGGCCTGCTCATCATGTGCACCTCCACCGAAAAACCCGGTTACCTTCGGATACCCTACTGTAGTACCAAATGTCAGGTTCATTGCTGCCGCCGATCTGTCAATAAATTCACTTAGGTAGATTTCCCAGGCACCATCGAAATTGCTGAGAAACATCACGTTCTTTCCATTATTAAATATGGACCAGCGTGCAAAGTGAATGGTTTCGATACCACTTAACTGTCCTTTATTTGATCTGTAAACTCCATTGAGAGAGAAAACCCACAAGCCGATTTTCAGTTGTGTGGTTCTGTACCAATAGGGCTTTTTGATTCCCCCAAAGACCGTTAGCTGATTCATAAATATCCGGTCTTCATTTTTCAGCAATGCTTCAAAATCTCGCGATCGCTCTATGGGTTTGCGGTTTTTATTGTCGCGATTATTGAAAATTCCGACTAAAGCGAACCAAATTCCGAAAAGAACTGCCATAGGTAACAAAAATATCAGTTTCCAAACCAGCTTCCCATAATACCTCAGTTTCCAACCAAATGAAGTCTTAGCTCTTGGAGTCAACGCCCAGGATATCTCGTTGTCTGAATTCACAAAGTCTACAATTTGCTGCCGGATTTCTTCCTCGTTTTTGCCTTTCAGTTTCCCCTTGGAGATAGCCTCATTTAAGAATGTCTCTATCTTACTCCTGAGCAGCGATTCTCCTTTTAACTGCTCCACAGTGCCCCCTCGAATCGCTGGCCAGAACAACTGGTTTTTGTTTGAATGCTTTTGTAAATAGGCAATTATCTGATCATCACTCGGATTTGATGGAAAACCGGAACAGAAACTATAAAGCTTGATAATTGCCTCACGGGATACTGACAGCATTTCTCTTAGATGATCCTCCACAGTACCATCATAATTGGCGGTATAGGCAATGCTATCAGGAAACTTATCTTCGTTACTGTAGCCTCCTTTCCCATCTGATATTTTAACACCTTCCATTAAAAACCACCTGGCAAAATGTAGTCCCTTCATTTCTGTAAAACTCACTATGCCACCACCCGTATCATCGGCACCTATTGCCGAAAGGTACGTTTTCAATTCTGCAAGATCTTTGCTACTAGCTATCTCAGTAATAATGGTTAATCCACCCTGATCTATATATCGTTTGTTATTTTCCATAATTTAACGATCGTATTATTTAAATATCTTTAGAGATGTGGGCTCTTCTGTGAATTCCACATCGTTTCTGGTCCTCCTAAAATTCGCTATCTGTTCGTAGACCAGCTTTCTCGCACGATTTACTCCACCAATTGGTCGATGTTGGGATATGCTATGCCAGGGGGTAAAAGAGAGATTTTCCCCATATGCCCTTTGTTCTTCAGAGTCAAATTCCTGCGCCGGTATCCTAAGAGTTGCCACCTTTACAAATGGCGAATCCCAGGCAACTGTCGGGTCTTCTACAGGCATTTTCTCCGCATCCTGCTGAAGCTGCACCATAAAGTCAAAAAACTGATCTGAATGCTTTAAATCATCAATTAATTGCTGCCGCAAAAAACCATCGGAGGGTTTATTTGGAATTTCTGATTTTATGACCCTTTGAGGAATCGCACTATATTTCACTGCCTGATGATCACCTAATTTAGAAGGCGTCATGCTGAAATATTGTTTTTCTAATAAATTAGCACACTTATCTATTTGTCGAAGCGACCGTAAAATGACCCCAAGATGCGTAATAGCATAAAAAAACAGTTTCAAACCACCAGTTAATAATGCATCGATCGACTTTTGAAAATCTTTTACTGACCGTGTTTGTAAGGTCTCAGCAGTAACTAATAAAAAATCCTGTGTTTCAGCCTGTTGTTCCGATTCCAGCAACTTTTCTCCTGGCACATTCAGCAACTTGATGGCCATTCCACGCATGTCTTTCTTTTTGTCAGGTGAAGGCTTTCTTTTGGCATTTGATAGACGAACCCACGCCGGAAAAGTTCCAGGTTTTGAAAAAATACCTAAGCTCAACTCTTCCGGTAACGCATCTTCAATGATGAATTCTCCTCTTAAAAGACCATGCATTTTTGGGTGAAACATCCTCTTAGTAAGCTTATTCTCATAATACTCACTAAGCGTTTCCTTGAACTTATCTGCAATTTTTTGAGCGTAAAAATCCTCGTTAGGTTCCGGTCTCTCTTCCCCAATTTTCAGGGAACTCATTTCATAAAAATCTTTAGCGAAACTAGCATATATAGTTAAGTTGGTGGTAAAAAGTAGAATTTACAATTTCTCTATAAACAATCAACTTAGCAAATATTTTACTGAAAAATCAAAAATTGTCCATCAAGATGACTATGTCTTTAAGAAATTCCCAAATCTCAGAAGTACTTCTTTGTCCCTTCTTTTAAACGTATTGATCGGCTAAATATCAGTCAATGTTTCTCCAGGAACTAATTAGACCTTAAACTAGTCCAATTCAGTAAACTCCTGTACAAATGCAAAAAAGATGACCAATCTCTTGACCAGTCATCTTTTTATTGAAAATGCATCCTCTACTTAACAGGAAAATGAATATCAGTTACCAACTCATGTGAACTCACATCATTCGGATTGTTGCGATAAACTTCGAAAGGATGGATTTTCTTATTCAATTTAAACTCTTTGTTTCGTTGCATATTGTACTGAGTACTCCAGGCATTTCCGAGGTGCTCATAAGGTCCTGTATGACTAACCGTGTGTACTTTGGTTTGCGGAATCTCTCCAGTAATAACACCGGAAGGAAGATTGTCAGGTACTTTGGAAACAGGAATCCCGGATGTATAGACTGCTCTACCTGAAACAAAATCCCACTTGTGATAGATTGAAAAATCGTTACCAGCTACCAAATCGCTGTTATCCTTCATTATATTCCATAGTTTTTCAAAGTCTTTTTCCATCGCAACGCCAAGGGAGTCGAGTGAGCAGGACGTTTTTACACCGATGTATTTACATCCCTCAAATACACTTGTCCCATCAAAACTGATTTCAGAATGAACTTTATCATCTTCCACGTAATCTTTGAGCAGTGCCAGCCCCCTATCATAATCGCTTCCCACGAACGCTTCCATTTGCTTTTTCATCCAAAACATAAAAAAAGGAAGGCTACTATCCATGTACCAGGTTACTGCAGTTTGTTCTGACTTGGGTTCCAGTTCAAATTTCACATCAGCATACGATTTCCAGGGTTTTAAAAAATTAAGATCAATCTTCAATTCCTGATTTTCTTTTTCTCCTGAAATTTTCATCTTCCCCGATCCTACCCGGTTACCTTCCCAACTGTAAGATTTGGCATCATCTGCAACCGTAACCTTTGCTTCAGGCTCCATAATTAACCAGGGAGACCAACTCGTCCAATGATTAAAATCACTGATGGTCTTATATACTTTATCGACAGGTGCATTGATTAATACGGATCTCTTTACTTGCATCTTAGGCATCTCTAAAAAATTTGGTGATCCTGAAAAATACTAATTTTTTCTTTTATTCTCAATTGGTAATTAATTACAGTCCAGTTTCTGCTTAAAATGGCCGTTTTTAGAATTCAATCAATCGTTGTACCAGTCTGATTAACAAAAGCTTAATATCATTACAATACTAGTTTACTGTATGAAAATCTGAATATTTCTGTAATTTTGTACCTGATATCTTATTTGCAGAATTCCTTTAAGGTATCAATTACTAAAAATACTTAGCTATGAGAGAAAGTTTTCTTAAATCATTTTTCACACTTACATTGGGATTCCTGTCTCTTTTGGGTGTAGCACAGAATACCGGGGAATTGATGTTTGTTGGTTTCAATGGTGATATCAATGATGGATTATCAGTAGTAGCGCTGGTAGAAATCCCAGCTAACACTACGATTTTTTTTACAGATAATAACTGGGATGGAGCCGCATTGGCAACCAATGAAGGGACCTTACAATGGGATACAGGCGCATCTGCGATAACTCCCGGGACAGTGGTTAACCTACTGAGTCTAAATAACAGTTCCAGATCAGCTTCAATCGGAACGATTTCCTCAGTATCCGGTAGCTTTAATATTAGTGTCTCAGCAGACGTAGTGCTCGCATACCTGGGGAGTGCCACCACTCCTACCACCTTCCTGACAGGTATTGGTAATAATGGACTGGGGAATTTATCAGGCACTGGTTTAACAGACGGTGTTAACGCTGTAGATATAGGCGGTAGTCTGGATGTTGCTGCATATATCGGACCAAGCGCTTGTAATGGCACTATAGCACAATGTACTGCAGAATTTGCCGATGCATCTAATTGGTCAGGAGAAGGCGGATCTGGTGATCAGTCAGGTGATGGTGGAATTGATTTCCCTGCCAGCGTTCCGCCAAGTATCGGTGGGACGGCGTTACCAGTAGAATTAATTTCTTTTAGTGGAAAAGTTGAACAGGGAGTAATTGCACTTTCATGGGAAACAGCGTCGGAAATTAATAATGACTATTTTGAATTAAGTCGATCGTTCGACGGTCAGAATTTTGAGGTCATTGCCGAAGTAGCTGGAAATGGCACAAAGTCTACCCATACAAAATATCACTTTACAGATCAGCTCATATTCTCAGGAACCAGTATCTACTATCAACTGAGGCAGGTCGATTTTGACGGGCATTCCGAAACATTTCCGATGGTATTTGTATCGGGAATCAATTTACTCTCTGATGATACGCTTTATCCCAATCCTGCCTATGACAGGGTTACTTTGGTTTCTTCCGATAAAAGTAAGCAATTGACAATTATGGATCAGTCTGGAAGAATCGTCAAAACATTGTACTCTGATAACCTTTCACAGTCGGTAGATATAAGGGAACTACAACCCGGGCAATATCTGTTACAGGTACATACTCAATCAGGTAATCGGGTACTCAGATTTATCAAAGAATAATTTTACTTTGGATATTTCAACTTGATGTTCCTACAGTAGTCAGTACAGTCAGTTTAAAAATCGGTAATCAAGATAGTTTTCCGTTTATACAAATTCATTCTGATAGGATTGGTAATAATGTATTATTCACTATTTTAGTTGTACTTTTACGATGTGAATTGGAATTCCGTCATAAAAAAATCTAACATTCCCAAGTCTGAATTAGTTGAGTATCGATTAATAAATGGATCAATTAAGTAGTACACAACAAGAAATAATCGGGGAGTTTGTTGATCTAGCAATCACTAAATCACTTTTTTCCATGCAGGGTATGCTGAATATTCAGCTTAGGAAAGATTATGCAAGGTTTGGAATTGGCATTATCAGAACAATACCTGAATTCGAATCTCTGGGTCGGTTCAAGGTACATATCATCAAAGTAAATCTGAAAGGTGAACTTGGAGGTGCGTTATATTTTGTAATCAACGCCTACGAGGTAGGCATCATCAATAAAGCCTGCTTACCTGAAGATGTTACTTCTACCTTAAATCATGCCAATAAGGAGATGAAAAACGGCTTTATCCTGGAGATAGAAAATATCATAGCAGCGTCGTCCGTTACTGAAATAGCTGATTTGCTGGGTGTTGAGCTTTTAGGGGCAGTTCCGGAAGTAAAAATCTTAAAAGGAAATGAAGTAAATGAGTATCTCCGAAACGAGAGTGTTAAATATCATTCAAGTTTCAACATGGAAGCTGTACTGAAAGGAATAGATTTAAACATCTCTCCTTATGTCATCTGGATGCTTGACAAACGATTTGTGAAGAAGCTAAAAGAAAATGTAGTAGAGCCTGATTAGGCATTGTCAAAAAACTGATCAGAAAATCTGAAACCAATAATTAAAGCATCGTCAAGTGCCTGATTTGATCCTTTCCATTTAAAAAGATAATCCTGAATAAATTCCTTCTGTTTTAAAATTGGCATGCTCCCGGCTTTTTCGAGGAGTTCTTTCAGTCGGTTACTCCCAAGTTTCTTTTTTGATGGTCCACCAAAAAGGTCCTTGATACCGTCACTTAACATGAAAAAACTCGAGTTTTTCCGCTTCTTCAGATCAATGATATTCGTTTTGTATTCATGGTAGTAATCAAAGAGATCACCGATTTGCATCCTGTCGGCCTTGATGATGTTTAGCTTGCCTTCATTTACTTCGAAAAGATTCATCTTCGCTCCGGCATATTCCATCTCCTGTAATTCGAGATTGACTTTTACAATTCCAAAATCGGCTCCTGTCGCTAAAAGCACGTTCTCTTTGCCTTCAAATTTGGATTTGATGGCCTCATGAATTTCAGATAGCATTTGGCTGGGAAACTCTTCTTCATTGTCTACAATTTTCTTTTTGACAATGTTAGCGTATATCCTGGTCATCATACTGGCCAGATGCCCATGCCCCATACAATCGAAGATCACCAGGTATAAACAGTTATCGGCCTTGTGGACCCAATAGCCATCGCCACCGACGGTACTCATCGGTTTGTTGATTACGAAAGATTCCGGGACCAGCTCGCGCAGCGAATCATCGTCCGGAAAGAGTGAAAAATAATTAAGACGAGCTTCATCCTGTACTCTACCCGAAGAGAACCTACCGGAAACAGTATTAGATGATGTTCGTTTAAATCCTTCCATTATCCTACAAATTACTCTAGCCCTACAACTACAAAAGCCTCGTGTTTGTTCCACTTGAGGGGTATCACATAGATCGACACGTTTGCCGGAAATTTCAACTCTTCCGGTTTTCCTCTAAAAACAATAGGCACGGAAATCATAAAATTAGCTCCCAGATTTGCTCTCACATTACCAGCAACAACATTGGATATTTCTCCGGCCATATCCAGAATATCGGCATTGGATGGGTTTTCAATTCCAATAAAAATATTGATCAGATCCTCGAACATGGTTTTATCTGCAGAGATGTAAACAAAACCCTTTCTGTTTCCCGAAATACCAATCATACCAGTATAGTCTTTCAGCGTGATCTCATCTGCTGTTTTAAGATATGGGATACCCATTTCAGAGTTGATTTCTGTCAATACCTTAAAATAATTACTTACGGAATCTATAAATAATTTGCAGGTAGCTTCAAATTCTTCTTTTCTCCTTTCAATCATTTAGACTTATTTCGTTTTAGCAATTTTTCAAATGCTTTAGTAAGTGACTGTGCGTTAACCGGTTTATATAAAAAACCACGTGCCCCTTTGTCTAATGCCTGCAGCCCGGTAAGTTTGTCTGATAGTGCTGTAATGATCATTACTTTAGCTTCAGGGTGTATTTTCATGATATTATCAAGGCAAGTTATACCATCCATTTCAGGCATAGTAATATCCAGCGTAATAATATCAGGTTTTTTCTCTTTTACTACCTCCAGTGCCTCTACACCGGTAGATGCTGTACCTACTATTTCCAGATCAAAATGCCCCAGGTTCTTTTCGATCGTCCTGCGCATTATAGAGGAATCATCAACTATTAGTAATTTAATCATGCTACACCTTCAGTTTCTGGGTTATCTGTTACAGGGAATCTGATCTCCATTTCAAAGAACTTCCTACTTTCAGAATTGATCTTGAAAGTACCGTTATGTTCCTTGACAATTGATTTTACCAGTCCAAGCCCTTCACCTCTTCCGGCATATTCATCTATTTCATCAGCGGTGGAAAATCCGCTTTCAAAAAGCAAATCGACGATTTTTGCATTGTCATCAAGCTTATTAGGGATGATCCCACGGGATATAGCACTTTCCTGAATCTTTTTCATATCCAGTCCTCGTCCATCGTCAAAATAGGCAATTAAAATTTCATCATTTTCACCTTTGTCCAGGGTGATAGAAATGGTTCCTTTCTCGATTTTCCCCTGAGAAACCCTTACTGATCTTTCCTCTATTCCATGCGCCAGTGAATTTCTGATCAGCTGTATCATGATATCTTTGAAGGGGGTGATGTAATGATCAGGAATTACCAGGTTATCCTCATTTTCAAAATCGAAGTTTACGTCTTTCCCAATCTCTTTTGATATTCTCTGTAATCCTTTTTCCAGTGAATCGATGACCAGGATATTTGACACTACATGCCCTGTTGTAGGGAAGTTTTTATAAATATCAGCTACTTTTCTCAGTAGCTCACTCATGTAAATCAGAATTTTATCAACTTCATCAATTTCATAAAGAAGCGATAGGAAATCGTTTCCTTTTACCACCTTACTTTTCAGATTGGTAATCGTATCTTCTATGCTATGCAGCTTGTCAGTAACAATCTGAAGACCCGTGAGTGATGCATTTCCTTTAATGTTATGGATAGTCCTGAAGGTGAACTCCAGCAATTGCCCCATGTCTTTGTCACCATTCAATTCATACTCCTCAGAAATGGACCTGAGACCTTTTCTGGAATTGAATAGGAAGCCACGCAGCAATGACGGGTCAATTTTAAGGATACTTAACAGCTGCTCAGTTTCCAACTTTTTGTTGGCTTCATTTTCATCAATATGCTGTTGTAGCAATACGGACTCAGTTTCATCCGATACCGTTACGAGAATATTTTGAATGACTTCATCTCTTATCACTCTTGAAAACAGAATTCTCACATACTTGGTAGTGATAGAGCCTTCATTGTCGGTAAATATTTTAACTTCTTCTACCGGGTTGAGTTGATTTACGACTTCTTCGTCCATATCGTCATTGAAGAGGTGTCTCATAAACATCTCCAACGCCTCCAGGTCTCTCGGTATAACGAGTGGTCTCATGAAATTAGCAAAGTTTTCCCCTGCAATGAAACCATTTTCAAAAATTTCTTCTGTTGCTTTTGAGTATTGATTACTGATCTTAAAATCTTTATCCAGTAGAAAAATACCTTGCTGAACATTTTCCAGGATCACTTCGGACTGTTTGTAAGAATTTTCATATTTAACCTTCATCTCATCTCTGGCCCTTTTAACCACCTTATGAGATTTATTGATCTCTTCGATCATTTTATTAAAGGTCTTGGCATACTGTCCTAATTCGTCTTTTGAATCTATTCTTACCTTTTTGGACAGGTCTCCTGCTGAAAGTTTTCTGGTGAAGTTTTCTAACCTTTCAACGTTATTAAGCAGGTTTGCTGCGATCATCCATGTTAGGAGAAACGTGATGATTCCTATCACTACATCTAAAATAACTACACTCCAAAACTCCCAGTTGGCACGCTTAGCAATGTTGATGGTTTGGTTGTGGATGCTCTCCGCCAGGTAGTCTTCCACCCTTTTTAGTGAATTAATCTTTCCGGTCACCACATTGTACCAATAGCCCGGATTCACCAATAGTATATCTTTAGCGGCAATTGCTTCCCTGAGTCTGTTAACTTCCTCTACTTCTTTGCCTTCAACAATGTTGTCATAATAGCTTTCTGCCTCCGAATTGGCGATCAGTCGGAATGCTTCAGTAAATGCGTTTTGGCTCGCAACCAAATCACCAAATCTTCTAAATAATTCAGGATCAGGGACATGTGAAGAAAGAATTTGGGTGCCTACTGCTCTTTCGATACTCGCATATTCCTTGGATTTCAGGAAATAACTCATCGCATGTACTTCCTGCGTCACTTCTTTATCCCTGCTTTCATTGATCAGCAGGTTTACGGTGTTGAGGGCTATCGAATTGATTTCAGCGAATGCATTGATTACCTCATTGGAATTCATTGATCGGTTGTCAATCGATTTCCTCAACTCTTCCAGTTTATCAAAGTAGTTGTCAAGTTTATCAATATCACCTTTGTGGAGGACCATCAAGTCATTGTATAATGGTCTTTTAACGTCTTCAAAGTAGGCATTGAGGGAGTCATTAGTTTGTTGTCTTTGCTTGCTAAGCTCTTCTAAAAATTGATCTCCATCAGAAGAGAGATAGCCAGCACTTACACTTCTTTCTTTCTGAATTTCATGTACTACATGATTGATTTCAATTCCCAGGTTAATCGCTTTGTTAAGCCTACTGGAATCTTTATAATCCAGGTAATGATCTCTAATCTGAAAAATATCGAAAAATACAATAATAAGCACAAGCGGAACAATGATGATTCCGAATTTCGCTCTTATTGGAAGGTTATATAAACTTTTCATTTTGAATGATTCCTCCTAGTGACTAGTATGTTCTGTTATATGCTTAAGGATTTCCTTTTGTTATGAAGACATAATATTGTTTGCCGTCTCCAACAATTGATCACTTGTAAAAGGCTTAACAACATAATCGCTGGCGCCTAGTGCCAGGCCTTTGTTAACAACTGTCTGCTGGCCTACCGCACTGATCATGATCACTTTTGATTCCAACCCTTCTTCTTTAAAGACTTTCAGAATCTCAAGTCCCATCATATCCGGCAATACATTATCGAGGGTAATCAGGTCTGGTTCCAGCTCTAAAGCCTTTTCTATAGCCGACTCACCATCCGCTGCTTCATCTACTACCTCAAATCCTTTACCGTCAAGGGCGTCTTTGATCAACGTCCTCATATATATTGAATCGTCTACTATTAATACACTTTTACTCATTTCTTTTCTAATTTTTTGGTCCTTACAAGCTTAAGAGTGGTCAACTCTAGTAATGTTTAATCTGCGTTCTGATGTGGAACACAAACTTATGATTAAAACCGTTAATACTTTATAATCTTATTCTGTTTGTTTACCTATTCTGCAAAAAACATCAGGATATTTCCTTGATTTTGTTCATAAACTCTTTCTGCACCATCCACACAAAATGAGGGGTAATATCTAATTCCTGACCGTGAAATACTGCCTTGAAATGAATTACCGTGTCAAACTGTTCGGACTCTTCGGAAAGATAATTATTTACCTCCAGCGATTTCACAACATGTAAAGAAGGTACCATTCCAAACAATTCCAATCCAAGGAAGTTTGCAAACTCTGTAATTACCGCAGCAGCTACCATGTTGTCGATTTCCGTCAGGAATCCCATTTTCATCATTTTCGCCTGATCAGAATCATCTTTGAGCACGGCTTCCGGAAGGCAGGCTTTATTGATTTTTTCCACTTCTTCTGCAGTAAAAATCAAGTAACAAGACCCTTTCAAATCACCCATCAGTCCCGTTTTCAACAAATGAACATTGCTGTTAGACGGATTTTCGTATCGGTGTGGTGCCTCGGAATTCTTACTGTAATCTATCTTCTGGATAGTAATCGGGCTTTGCAATATTTGTTCCATAGAGGTTTTTGCCATCGACAATCCTCCATTGATCAATTTAGTTGCAACCTGGATTTCATTTTCTTTAAGATTATTAAGCATACTATTCTATTTTGTCATTTAACTGTCTCAGTTTGCGTATTTCTTTTTCCTACAATTTTAGTTTAATCATATCTTTGATCTCTTTTATCTCACTTAGTTCACGTTTCTTATCTTCTCGAGATATCTGCCAATCTCCCGAATGTTGAGCACTTTCGTAGCACCACCGATATTAATTGCTTCCTTAGGCATTCCAAACACCACACAAGATTCCTCGTCTTGAGCAATTGTAAAAGCACCTGCCTGTCGCATCGCCAGCAAACCTTTCGCGCCATCTTTCCCCATTCCGGTTAGGATGACACCAAGTGCCTGTGACTTTGCCTGTTCGGCCACTGAATTAAAAAGCACATCCACGGAAGGCCTGTGTCTGTTCACTAATGGCTTATCGCTCAATTCCACCCGGAAGCTTCCTCCGACCTTTCTTAGCTGCATGTGCTGATCACCAGGCGCAATTAAAGCCTGCCCGGGTAATACAATGTCATTATCAGCAGCCTCTTTGACCGTGATAGGACATTCCTTATCGAGCCGTTGAGCGAACTGGCCTGTAAAAATGCCGGGCATGTGTTGCACGATGACCACTCCCGGTGAGTCAGCTGTTAACATCATCAAAATCGACTTAATTGCCTCCGTGCCTCCGGTGGAAGCCCCGATAGCCAATACTTTGCGAGCAGATGTTGTAGTTTCCGAAATGTTCTTTTTCACAACTGCTGATGTAACGACATCCGAAGGTTTCAACCTCGATTCTATGAGCCTTCTATTGAGCAAACTGACATTTGCCTGAGAAGCTGCTCTGATAGCATTTTTGATATACGTCGAATTTCTTTCAAGCTCCAGTCCACTGGATACATTGGGCTTATGCATTACCTCTACCGCACCATATTCCAGTGCTTTCAAGGCAGCAG
>JBCBHL010000058.1:0-25722 GCA_038525605.1 Bacteroidota bacterium | reverse complement strand
GCCGGGCAGAAAGAAATGGTGTGATTTACCTGGCAGTAGCCTTATTGTCCTTGTTAATAATTGCCATATACTTTTACAGAGAAAAGGTGAAAAGCAGCCAAACGATTTTACTTCAAAAAGAAGCACTAACAGAGCTCAATGAAACAAAAGATAAACTGTTCTCAGTGGTAAGTCACGATTTACGTACAGCAGTGAGCAGCTTAAAAACCAATCAAACTAAACTACAGAAGCACTATGTCTCCGGGGAATTTCAAAAAGTAGAATCCATTATAGCATCCGGAAATGCTATGGCCAATGGTACTTACAACTTACTCGACAATTTGTTTCAGTGGGCTTTATTACAGACAAACCAGGCCTACTTTAGCGTTGAGCCTTTGAAATTGTTCTACATTGTCGAGCAGGTGGCTTATAATTATGAAGGTTTGTTTGACGAAAAAGAAATTATATTCAGCCTGCAGATTCCGAAACAAACGATCGTATTCGCTGATCAGGAAACGCTCAAAATTACTCTACGAAACCTGATCGACAATGCCATTAAATATACGAACAGAGGAGGTTCTGTGAATATTTACGTTGCGAGACAAACCCATGAAAACTGTAACCTCATCATTGAGGATAATGGTATCGGGATATCTGAGGAGGCAATTGCTTTACTGACAAATGAAGACAGACTTTCAGAAGCCAGAAGAAAAGGATATGTGAAGGGATCAGGTATAGGCTTACAGCTATGTCAGAAAATGATAGAAAGAAACCATGGACAATTTAAGATAGAAAGTAAGAAGGGAGAAGGAACCAGAATTATACTGACACTCATGAAAATATATCAACAAGCTAATGGAAAAAATTAATGTTTTGATAGTGGAAGATGATGAGGATCTTTCTTTTGAATTGAAAGAGAATTTGGAAATGCATGATTATCATATTGCAGGTATTGCTAGTAATCATCAGCAAGCTCTTCAAATGATGAAGGAGGCTTCAGTGGATTTATTGATCATAGACATCTTTCTCAATGGGATACCAGAAGGAATCAACCTCGCTGAGACTATTAGCACCCTTCCGGGCATGTCCCGACCCTTTGTGTTTCTGACCAGTTCTACAGACAGGAAGACCTTTGAAAGAGCTAAACTAACAGAACCTTACAGTTACCTGCTCAAACCTTACAATGAATTGGAATTGCTATATGCCATTGAGTTGGCATTGGAGAAGTTCTATCATCAGTCCTCTGGGAATTTTGATGAGACAGAAGATAGTCAGGAAGCCATCATTAGTGACACTTACTTGTTTATTAGAAAGGGAAGAGCCCTGAAAAAGGTCCTGCTTGCCAATATCATCTACATTGAAGTGGAAGAAAAACACTGTTATATCTACACTGAAAAGGAAAAGTTTGTTGTTTTGATATCTTTAAAGAAGATGCTCATCCTGCTAGGGGATAAATTTTGCCGAACCCATCGGAATCATATTGTGAATATTGATCATATCCAGGAAATTATCCCGGTTGACAATCTCATCTTACTTTCAGGAGGTTATCATGCCACCCTTAGCGACAAATACAGAGACCTGATCAAAAAAGTTAATACTTTGAAATAGTGTTCGGCCATAATAGCTGATTCAAGTATCGTGGGGTATCTGCACTAATCGACTTGATGAGACCATTCATGTGAGTACTTGTGAGATTACTCAATACCCCGCTTTCTGATTTTTTTAATCAGGTCAATCTGGTGCCTGTCAATATTACTCTTAAATCCTCAATCCCTTCTGATTAAAAAAGCCGGCTTTATGCCAATAATAATCTCTCTTGTGCCTAATCCTCTGTATTACTGAAACTTAAGGGCTAGCTTCATATCAGAAACGCAACGGTCGACCCTGTAAGTTTCAAGAATCCCACGAAGTATCGAGTGCTGTATTACAAAGTAGTTTAGTATAAGCTTACTGTCCATCAGTACTACTTTTTCAGTGGGATTAGTGGAGCAGAAACCACTTCCCAAATTTAGTTTGGGGTTAAAAAAAACGGACTGTTCCTGTGCAGTCAATTCCACAGGAGGTGGCGGAACCTGAAAAGCCCGGGGTGCTAAGCCCGATGAGTAGGGGTATAAAATTAATTAACATGAATAATCCTTTTAAATATCAACTTCCAAGCATGAAAGATGGAGTAGTGGCTTTTTATTCAAATGCAAGTTACGAACAAGTTGTTACTGTCAATGGGTTGAATAGAGGTCCGCTGGTTTTTAGTGGATCAGGAGAAGACAATCATCCTATGAAAAGTCCCAGTGGGTCTAGTATGATTAAACTAAGTGCCAGTGACTCAAATAAAGAATTAAGTATACATTTTCAGTATAAGGCACCTGATGGTACGATCCATGATGCCAATGAAATTCAAAATAATCCGACTAGTGCTGGTGCTTTTCGCGGCGAAATTGTCACCTCTGAAGATTCTACAGATGATGATATTAATGATTCAGTAGTTATTATTAATTGCCGTGTTGGATCGTAAAAGAAACTAAAAAGTTTGTAAGGGTAGTATTTTGATTTTGCATATCTGGTAGAACTTAATTGCCGTTGGAAAATTAAGGTTACAATAGTTGGATATGAGCAGTTAGAATCACCGCGACTTTTACACAATACGCACAACAAAATTGAACTGATACTCTAATTACGCACTATCATTAATTTGATTCACGAATGCCGGCAAAGTGTCGGCATTTGTTTTTAACAATACTGATTGATTAATAGTGATCCCTCACATACTGCAGCAATTGCTCCATCGACTGTTTAATATCTGATGTAGTGCGTACGTAGTTGTTGTTCATCAAACTAAATATCAGCTTTCTGCCACTGCCTGTGATGATAAAGCCACTCAGGTTATGATTATTACTCAAAGTGCCTGTCTTGGCATAAACATAAGGTTTTTCCGCACTGTACCACTTTCTGATAGTTCCCGACTGGCCTCCAACCGGAAAGGTCCTTTGAATAGTGTCAAACCCAACTTCATCTTCAATCTTCTGAAGTAACTTCACCATGCTCTCAGGAGTCACCAGATTGTATCGACTCAGTCCTGATCCGTCTCTCCAGATAATGGGCTGGGGGAGGTCGTTGAGATATTTGTTGATGATGTAGTAGCGATACTTCTCCGTTGACCAGCCAAAACCTTTCTTCTGGCTGCCCATCAGCAGCAGCTGTTCAGCGTAGAAGTTATCACTTCTTTTCATCATAATTTCATACAATGTGCTTGATTTGATTCCCGCCAGGTTCTGTGCATTGAAAAACTGGTGATTTTCCTTTTTATATACTTTTCGGTTTAACGTATCTGTCAATAAATCAATGGTTGTGCTGGCAGAAGTAATAAAAGGTATTGTCTGATCTTCGAAATCAGCCGCTTTGCCCACCTGAAACAGGTTATACTCCGGTACTCTCGAAATAGCCTCACCATCCGTAAACTCTATCAGTTCTTCGAACAAAGAAGGAGTTACTTGTACAGCAGTATCACTTTTTATGATTGTGATGGCATTACCATATATTGGAAAATCAGACAGTTCAGGCTGAAAATCATAATTGTAATCGTCCCAGGCCCAGCCCGAACCAAACTTATTGGTTAACCTGTTCGGTACAAATACAAGCTGATAAGCAGTATCCTGACTGGCTAAAAAATCAAAAGCTCTGTGTTTGATGAAATCAGGATGAAGGAAGGTAGGGTCACCTGTTCCAGAAAAAAACAAAGTGTCGTCTTTGATTTCATAAGTCAGGGTATTCAGGTATTCATCCAGCGTCACAACTGATGCGAAATAGGTTAATAATTTGGTATTGGATGCTGGAGTAAAGTACTTGGAAGCATTTTTTCTATAAATCCATTCATCAGTCGCAGGATCATACAATGCCAAACCAGTAAAATGTTCATTAAAGGTGCCAATTCTATCAATTTCTTTGCCAATGTTTCCTTTTCCACTGATCATTTTGATGGTAGAACAGCTCCCTAAAAGAACGGTAAATAGAATAGGAATGATCGCTTTCAGTATGCTTGTCTTATACGGCATTAAATGATTCAATAATTTTATTTATACGATTTTTGTACTTATTTTGGGCTTATTTTAACACAGGGTAACCTTCTTAGAGGGCATAAATATATCATGGGAATACTAGAACTCATTACTTTACTCATATTTATTGCAGCATTATTTACGTTATTGAACATCACAGTCCTGAAACTGCCATCAACGATAGGACTGATGTTAATAGCACTTATTATGTCGCTGGGAATTTTGATACTGGGAACAGTGTTTCCGAGTCTGACATCCTCGGCCAAAGACATTATGAGTTCCTTTGATTTTAAGGAAGTATTGCTGGATGTGATGCTGAATTTCCTGTTGTTTGCCGGTGCACTATCAATTAATCTCAACAAACTGCTGGAGGAGAGAATCCCTGTTCTAATTCTGGCAACTGTTGGTACATTGATGTCTACAGGTATTGTAGGCGGATTGATGTATTATGTATTTCAGGCTTTCGATTTCAATGTAGATTTTATTCTGTGCCTGCTTTTTGGTGCGCTCATTTCACCCACAGATCCAATTGCGGTATTGTCGTTGGTGAAGAAAGTAGGTATTTCCAAAAACCTTGAAATCAAGATCGCAGGAGAATCATTATTCAACGATGGTGTAGGCGTAGTGGTGTTTTTAACCATTTTACAGATTGCCATGGCACAGGCAGGAGTCGAAGGTGGTCATGGTCATGGCGGTGAAGTGACAGTTGGTGGTGTGGCACTGCTTTTTAGTCAGGAAGTGTTTGGTGGATTAGCACTAGGAGCTGCTTTTGGATTTGTCGGTTTCAAAATGCTTGATTTTATTGACAATGACCATGTAGAGCTGGAAGTGTTAGTAACCATTTCGTTAGTGATGATGGGAGGAAGGCTTGCTGAGTTGATACATGTTTCAGCGCCATTGGCAATGGTAGTTATGGGATTGTTTATTGGGAATGAAGGGAGAGACGATAAACTGGCCAATGCTACGGGAGAGTACGTTTTTAAGTTTTGGCACATTGTGGATGAAGCGCTCAACGCCATACTATTCATCCTGATAGGTCTGGAGATGATCGTGATATCAGATACATTTAGTTTACAGCATTTAATCATCGGGGGGATTGGTATCCTGACAGTGCTATTCGCCAGATTAATGGGGGTAAGTATTCCAATCGGAATCATGTCTTTTACAAGGAGTTTTGAACCAAGAACAATTGCTATTCTGACCTGGGGTGGACTCAGAGGAGGGATTTCGGTTGCACTGGCGCTGTCACTGGCAGAAGAAAGCTTTCTGGGTGAAGAGGCAAAAGGAATAATTATCACCACTACCTATTGTGTTGTGGTATTCAGTATTCTGGTACAGGGATTAACAATTGGTAAACTCCTTAAAAAATAAGGGGATAATTAGTATATTGAAGAAAATTTTTAGGAACTTCGCATGAGAGTTTCCTTACAGAATATTATATAAATGAAATTAAGTTTAGCAGAGGGATTATATTTAATAGCGCTTGACGATGAGGAGGGCAGATTACTGGCAGCAGCTGAAAAGACGATGGTGCCGGGAGTAGTAAGCGCATGTATTCTGGAGTTGTCTTTATTGAAAAAGATAGCATTCAATGATTTAAAAATTGATATTATCGACAACCAGGGTACTGGTAATAAAATACTTGACGAGGTTCAGAAGCGTCTGAATCAGGGGGAGGATGTTGTGAGTGCAGTCAAGAGACTAAACCCGGTTTTCAAAGATGTACAGGTAGATCTGAATGAATTACTGGTTCATAGAGGGATTCTGAAAAAAGAAGCTACCAAACTACTTTGGATACCACTTTCAGAAAGAATGGATAATGCCAATTATGCATTTGAGAGTGAAATCAGGAAAGCATTAAAGAGTATTGTACTCAAAGGAACAAGGCCATCACCTCATTTTGTAGTGCTTACTTCATTGATTTACGATTGTAACCTAATGGAAGAAGTATTCCATGACAAAGATGAGCTTATAGATGCGATTAAAGTAGGAAAAGATATTGTAAAAGCAGGTATCATCGATCCTGAGAAGGAACAGGTGCTGCAGGTTCTTAAAACCTACTTCGAAGGGATTAATTAATCTTGTAAAACATCAAAAGAAACTAAAAAGCGGGTAGACCTCTCTAATGAATTAGAAAAGTCTATCCGTTTTTTTATTGCCTGATACATAGAAAAATGCTTGCTGGCAGAAACTATCTTTGATGACAGGCTTCAGCAAAAGCTAAATGTAACCAAAGAAATACTTACTTCTAATGAGAAATGTCTGCTTTCGTCTCTGCAATATCCTCTTCAAGCTCTACATAATGTACTTTTAGCTCTGCATTATCGTCTTTAGGCTCTGCATAATGTAATTTTAGCTCTGCATTATTGTCTTTAGGCTCTACATAATACACTTTTAGCTCTGCAATATCCTCTTCAAGCTCTGCATAATGTGCTTTTAGCTCTGCATTATCGTCATCAGGCTCTGCATAAAACACTTCAGTATTGCTTGTGTCATTTCCTCTAAAAAAAACAGGCTATGTAAAAGACCTTTGTAGGTTTAAGCTTTCTTCAATAGCAGGAGCCTTGGCGAAGGCTATGAGAAGGCCTGCTATTACTCAAGACCTAAGAGAAATGCGTACATTGCAGGCAGAAGCTTTCAGCCTAGGCCTGCTCCAGACCCAGAAAATGTGTCTTCTACCTGTTTCTGCTGTCATCTATTAATTTCCGAATCACTGACAGGGTTCTTTCCTTCAGCCAATCCCGATCATCTTCACTAAGTTCTTTCAAGAGGTTGTCATTGTTTTCATTGAAATCAGCTATTGTGTCTCGTAATACTTCTTCGGTTAATTCCCGGACTCTGTCCTGATTTTCAAACTGCAAGGCACCAATTTTCGAAACGGCACTTTCCAGTCTGTTGTAGTTGACGTAGTTTTTTAACTCATCGAAGATGAATGATAACTCTTCAGTTTTGGAACTAACATTTGGAATGAAGGACCATTTCTGAGCTTCATGAAACCTCTTTTCTTCTTCAAATTCGGCATTCTTTACTTTGAATATCGGTCGTGCCGTCATTTGATTGCCTAATGGCTGATTATATGGTTTGATCACCACACCTTCAATCAGGTTGTCTGCTAATGGAGGTAGTCCCAGAGATTCCGGTATTGCTGAATTGATTCTTGGGTTGAAGTTAGTGGCCTCATTCAATTTACCGATCAAAAGCGGTCTGGCATATTGCACTTCATATTGCTCAAAATAGTTGATAGCTGTTTCATAACCCAGATAGTCCTTTCTTCCTGAAGCACTGTCTTCGATGGCAATGTCAAATGCACAAAAATGAATGCCCGGAGCATAATAAACCCCTGTTTGGATGGCCTGGACATCCTCTACTGCCGCCACATCCTGATGAGGGTATCTGCCTCCGAACAATTCGCCGTAAATTATGTACTTATCGGCTTTTACATTTCTGCTAAGCGCTTCAAAAAGTCTGGTTACCTGATCTTCGATTTGGCTGACTACCAGTTGAAAACCAAAGAAATCATCAGCCCATGAGAGGTATTCTTTTCTTTTTCCATACCTCAAGGTGTTATTATCATAGCTGAAACTAAAGTTAGCCCCGTGAATTTTTTCTGTAACTACCCATTTGAGTTTATCAAGCTGACTAATATCCTGATCATTCAAAGCCACGCGACCGCTACTTAGTTTTTTTAAACTACCAGCCATTTTTTCATACCCTGAATAATTACTCATAGACCATATAAGCTATTGGCAAAGAAGACTAAGATAGGGAAGAATTATATTACCCCAGTTTTTTTATCAAATCACTTTTGTAGTTTTCACCGATCGGGATTTCGATCTCTCCGATTTCTATATCATGTTTAGTGTAGGCAGTAACTTTTTCGATGTTGATAATGAAAGATCTATGAATCCGCATAAATCGACCATCAAGCTGTTCGCCAAAAGCAGTAATGCTGTGTTTGATCAGGTGCTGATCATTAGCCGTAACGATTTTGATGTAATCCTTCACACTTTCAATGTAGCGGATATCATCCAGCATCAGTTTTACCTGTTTTCTATCTTTTCGGATAAACAGTGAGTCTTCTTTTTTCACTTCGGCTGTCGGCGGGGGAGGTGTTGTGGTGCCGCAGGATTCCTTAAACTTTTCGATCGCCTTATAAAATCTGCCAAAGGTGATGGGTTTTAGCAGGTAGTCAACGGCATTGAGTTCAAAACCATCCAATGCATAGTCTCTAAAAGCAGTTGTAAAGATCACTTTGGGTTTGTGAATCAGGTTTTTGAAAAACTCTGTTCCTTGTAACACGGGCATTTCTATATCTAGAAACAACAGGTCTACGGGTTGTTGTTGCAGGACCTTTCCCGCATCAATAGCACTTTCGCACATGGCTACTATTTCAAAATCATCGAGTTGCGACAGGTGATTCCTGATTAAGTTCCTGGCGAGCTCCTCATCGTCAACGATCAGGCATTTATACATTTGCAATTTCTTTTAAGGTGAGAGATACTGAATAGTGCTCTTTGTCATTAGCGATTTTCAGTTGGTGTCTGTCCGGATAAAGGATGGAAAGCTGCTTTTTTACGTTTTCCAGGCCTAGCGACTCTGTATGTTTGTCATACGGACTTAATTGAGCGACTGGTTTAGTATTGCTAATGTCGAAAATGATAGATCCATCAACAGTCTTCAGATTGATTCGGATGGTAGCGACCTTTAATTCCTGCCTGACGCCGTGTTTGAAAGCATTTTCGATGAAAGTTAAAAGGAGCAATGGTGCTATGCTGATGCTTTCGTCAACGTCTGCATGGAACTCCACAATTACTCTTTTTCCATATCGCACCTTTTCAAGGGCAAGGTAATTCTCAATGAGGCCTACTTCCTTATCCAGCGAAACGTAGGCGTCTTTGCATCGAAACAATATATAATCCAGAATCTCAGAGAGTCTCTCTATCACCTCCGGGGTTTTTTCTGATTTTTCTATTGCCAGAGAATACAGGTTGTTTAATGTATTGAAAAGGAAGTGCGGATTCAGCTGATTTTTCAGTGCAGCGAGCTCAGCTGATTTCTTCTGTTCTTTCAATTCCAGCAACTGCTGTTGATTTTTATAAAATGAAGCGGCAACCATCAAAACGGCAGGGGTAAGAATTTTAATGGATTTGCTGAGGAAAACCGATATGTTTGAAATCCTTTCCACTAACCGTTCCTGTGCATAGATTTTTCCTGCTTCACTAAACACTTCATAGTATTTAGGGTCGTAGTATACCAGCTTGAAAGCAGAATATATTACAAACATGCTGTAAAGCAACAATATCAGATAAACTGAAAACCAGACAAATTTTTTCTGATTAAGGTACTTCGGAATCAGGAAATACAAACAGGTGTAGGCAGTTATAATTTGCGTGAACACCACCATCAGATTAAACTCCAAAACCTGCACATAGTTGCTGTAGACGCTCATACTGGCAGTCGATACAAAGTAGATAAGAATGCCTGCCCAAAACAGCACATGTCTTAAAACCTGGTTTTGAAAATATGATTTCAGTTGCTTCATTTAAAACGGTAAAAATACCATTTTATGAGTCATTTTGGTATGGATGTCTGTTAACAGTCACTGAAAGTCTATCAACAGGAGGTTTAGGTCTATAAAACCCGTTTTTCCTTTGAGTAGCCTTAGAGTTCCGATTCGTCTACTTTTTCGAATTCGTGTCATTCTTTGAAATACATTCGAAGCAAATAAATTATTTGACGATGAAGTATTTTTTAATGAGTGTCTGCTTACTCTTTCTTTTTGATGGTTACGCACAAGAAAAAACTATCCCTTACATTGATAGTCAAATCAAAGTTGACGGTCAGCTAACAGAAGATGTGTGGGCCGGAATCCCAGCTATTACTGGTTTTTACAATTACATACCTACTGATATTGGTCTGGCAGAACATCAGAATGTGGTACGGCTGTTTCATAATGGTGAATATCTTTTTATCGGAGTTGTTTATCAGGATTCTGAGTCCAGGATACAGACTAATTCACTTAAAAGAGACGCCTCTATCGGTTTGAGTGATTCATTTGTGATCATATTCGATACGCAGAACCAGCAACAAAATGCCTATTACTTTGCTGTAAATGGATACGGCACGCAAGTCGATGGACTGGTGGAACGGGTGAACGAGGGTTTTGACTTCAGCCTGAGTTGGAATACGATCTGGAAGGCCGCTACATCTGTTCGTGAGACTGACAAGGTCTATGAGTTTGCGATACCTTTAAAATCGCTTAATTATCACGAGCAAAGCACGACATTCGGTATTCAGATGTATAACCGGGATATCAAAAAAAATGCCTGGAGTATCATGTCGAATGTAAAACGTAACTATCGACTGTTTGACCTAAGGTTTACAACACCTTTTAAGATAGACAATTTGCCTGATAAAGCTGCATCGAGATTTGCGTTCACTCCTTCGCTGACGGTCAATCATCAGCGAGATTTGAGCAATTCGGAGCATTCAACTACGACAAGAGTAAGTGGTGATTTGCAATACAATGTGACTTCTTCTCTGAAATTGGATGCTACCATCAATCCTGATTTTTCGCAGATAGATGTGGACCAGCAGGTGACGAATCTTACACGGTTTGCAGTGTTTTTTCCGGAGCGTCGAAATTTCTTTCTTGAGAATTCGGATCTGTTTTCAAACCTGGGAGTAGATGGTGTAAATCCTTTTTATTCGAGGAGGATTGGTGCCGCCAACGATATCCAGTTCGGTCTGAAATTATCAGGAAATATAGCTCCTAAAACAAGGATAGGAGTTCTCAATGTTCAAACAAATACAAAGGAGGAGATGGCTTCTCAGAATTATTCCACTTTTGTTGCTGAACAGCAGATTACAAAAAACTTTACAGCTACAGGTTTCTTCATCAACAGACAGGAAACAGACAAGGCAGAGTTCGTGAATGATTACAACAGGGTGGCAGGACTCAATGTGAACTTTAAATCCAACAATAACCGATGGATTGGATTGGCAAATGCTGCCAAAAGTATGAATGATGATTTGTCGGGAGAAGATAATTTTTATCATGCAGGTATCTGGTATAATCAAAGAGGCTTTTCCTGGGAGGCCAGCATCAAGACACTTGGAGAAAACTACTTGTCCGACGTAGGTTTTACACCAAGGCTTTTCAATTACGATGCGATCAACGATGAGGTAGTGAGGGAAGGATACACTGAGACTGTTGCCGGTGTGAGTTATCAGCGCTTTTATGAGAATTCTAAAACGATCAACTCTTTTCGGGTGATCAACTACAGCAATAATCAATATTATGATCGACACGGGAATGTAACGCAATCCACTCATTTTCTGAATTCAGCATTGTTTTTCAAAAACCTTTCTTCGATCTACTATGTCGTGAATTACGACATTGTTAACCTGGAATATGGGTTTGATCCTTTGGGGAATGGAAACGCCATGAGACCGGATCTGTATCGGTTTGCGCTGCTGAAAGTAGGTTATAACTCTGCCAATAATCAAAAAGTTCGATATCGCTTAAATGTCCAAAGAGGGCAATACTACGGTGGTGAACGGAGAACTGCGGGTGGATTCTTAAACTACCAGCTGCTGCCATTTGCCAATATCCAGCTGTCGTATGATCTGAATGAAATTGATCTCAATGAATTGGGGAAGGAAACATTCCACCTGGCGAGATTTACCGGGGAGGTGTTTTTCAATACCCGGTTAAACTGGACCACTTATGTGCAGTTCAATACACAGAGGGACAATTTTAACGTCAATAGCAGGTTGCAATGGGAGTATAAGCCACTGTCTTATCTCTTCCTTGTGGTAACTGATAACTTTAATCAAACGCTTAACAGAACTAACTGGGGTGTTGCGCTAAAAGTAAACTATAGATTTGACTTTTAGCTCATAGAGGATGTTTCAATGGCGTAGACTTACATGAGGTACATGAAATTAATACCCAGCAATCGACTGCAAATCAGTTGTTATCAATATCGATATGAATTGTTCTTCTCAACTCACTAACTGAAGAGGTTATTAATGCCGTATATCCTTTTTCGTTTGTTTCGAAGATTCGAACGGTGAGTACCTCTGCTTTGTTGATTGCTACATCTTTGTTGTTTGATTGTAATTTTGGATTAGACAATTGATAAACGCATTTGTCTGTCCAATTCACCTTGTATTTCATTCTGAGGTTGATGGTTTTATTAACTTCAGTTTGACTTTTTTGGTCACGAACTATAACGGTCGATCCTGGGATGGCAGGATCACGTAAGATGAAGTTGCCTATTTTGAGTTGATCACAATCTAATTCTTTTTTACTATCATAGGATTTTACCGTTACTCCTGCTTTATCGTGGACTGTCCATTCGCCCACAGGAGTTCCCATATTTAACTCTCCGGATTTCCAAACATCTCCATTTTTTTTGTAAAAGGTACAAAAGCCATGTGCTACTCCATCTTTGGCAAAGCCATCTATTTCCAGTTGACCATTGTCAAAATACGATTTGAAAATCCCATTTTTTTCCTTGTTTTTGATGATTGACAGCTCCTTCAACGCACCATTGTCGTAGTAGATTTTCATGGTGTCTTCCTGTATACCATCTTTGTAGAAATACTCTTTGTAAACATTTCCGTTTTCATGATACAAAACAGATTTCCCGTCCTGAACACCTTTTTTGTAATTTAGGATACCCTGTAAACTTCCTGACTCATAGTAAACTTTAACCAGTCCATCGGCAGCATTTTTCTTGCCATTAAACTCTGCCTTCAACTGGCCGCCTGGATAGTATTCTTTGTTTTTAAAATCCTGTGAATGGAGATTCAAGCTTAGGATAAGGGCTATAGTAGCTAGTAAGTATTTCATGCGTATGGATCAATCAGTGAGAATCATAGGGAAAACAGTACTTGTGTTATCTTAGCTGATATCAAATTAATTTCTACATCAAATTTGCTGATTAAAAGATCAAAAATCAACAGTGTTGTGATGTTTTGCATTCACCTGATACCTAATTTTTATTGAGTAAATATTCGAGTTCCTGCTGCATTTCTACTTCGAGATCTACAGCAGGTACATTTTCCAGCTTTTCTATTATCCTTATTTGATTTCTTAAAAGCAATTGCTGATAAGCCAGTATAGAATCCTGTTTTTCAATCATGCGGATAGGATTTAAACTCATGAATCCAAATCCTTCGTGGGGGTTATTTCTGTCACGTTCCATAATAAAATAATCATGGCCACCAACTCTTACGGTATCGAACTCTTTTGGATCTATCGCGTTACGCTCGTGCATCGGCAAGGTTCCACTACTCACAGGGTTGACATCTCTGTTTTTGCAACCGAAGAACACCAGAAACAGAACGATCAAAAAATAACTAACTCTTTTCATTGCTACCTTAGTTGATTCTTTCTCTGAAGTAACCTTCTTCCACGTTGAATACCTTTTTCATCAGCTTAAAGGCTTTTCCATTTAAGATAATAATCATATAATCACCCAGGCCTATTTTTATATCACCCATAGGGTTTTTGATCAGCTTGCGTTTGCCAAACTTATCTCTTTTCGTCACTCCTATCAGAATGCTGTTGTATCGCTTTTTCATGTCATAGAACACGTCCTGATAGCTCTTATTGAGATATGGATTGGTATTGCTGACGATAAACTGCTTTACATCGTAATCGCTATCGGATTTGGCAAACGACATAATTGATTCACTGTAGGCAGCCACATCTCTTTCAAACATGTAACTGGCCAGCAGTTTGGAAGAAATCTCATAGCTGGATAAGGCATTGGAAACACCAGCAGCCAGAAATGTATGTTTCAGGTCTGGATTTTCGAGGGTTACCACGAACTCCAGGTCGTTGAAATACTTTTTAAGATTGAGCACATAGACCAGCTTTTCCGTATCATCCTGAAAGTTGATAAACACAATCGATGAATCGGTGATGTTGGCTTTCTTCAACATATCATAATTGTTGAAGTCGGTAAATAGGGTATAAATGTTTTTGGATTTATACTTTTCGTTAATGATCTCGATATCATCTTTATTGTTAGTGATGATAGCTACTTCTTTTCCCACGCCTACTAATTGATCGGTAACCAGTTTGCCAAAATCACTCCATCCGATTATTACTGCATGGTTAGTAAAATTGATACCGGAGTACCCCAGTCTTTTATTTTCTTTGAAAGTTGCCATTAACGTTGTGATTTGCCCTATTAATAATCCATAAAGTCCTAAGCTTAATAAAACCCAGATGGTACCAATGATTCTGCCATAAAGGGTTACAGGGTGGTAGTCGCCGTATCCTACAGTTGTAAGTGTGACAATGGAATACCAGACTGCATTCTCATAGGTAGTAATATTTGCCTGTGAACTGTCTTTTTCAAACTGCACGAGTAAGTACACCATGAAGATGTAGATGACTATACCGATTAGTATCCTTGCGACTAGTTTCCAGTGTGTATTTTTCTCGAAGATTTTCAACATAAAATCGTTACCTATCTCATCAAATATAAGTAAAAGATGGTATTTGCTTTGGTAAAAAATTAATTTTTCAAATAATCGGAAAGATCGCTGATAGTATTGATATTTAATTTGCTGGCCTGCTCTTTCCTCATCATAATGGCAAAGGTATTGTTAAAACCTAGTTCATTCAGCCAAACAACCTGATATTTTTCCCGGAATTCTTCCTGTAGGTAATTATTGAGCGTTTTTGGATCGTCCAGGAGCTTCCTGACTTTTGCTTTTCCCGGGTTTAAAAGTACCAGCAAACCTGTACCCGTATACTCAGGATAGATGTCTACTTCTCCCGTTTTCAATGCATCAAATAATAGTTTGGTACCACCAAACCCGGTTTTGATATCCACTGACAGGCCTGTTTCCGCAGCAATCAACTGACCGAAGATGTGTGCCAGAATATAACTCTCCGTAAAACTCTTACTACCGATGACTATCTGTGCATTATCAGTTTTGTCTGTTTTTTTGGCATTGATACCTCTTGACTTTAGAAAATCTGTGGCCACCTCCGCAGGACTTTTTTTGTTTTGATCTACCTGTCTGTTAAGCTCAGACATCTCTTCGTCATTGATCGCGCCTGCTATTTTTTCAAGGGCCGGGCGAATGTTAGGATATTTGCTAAGGGTAGCCTGATTGACAAGTGGAGCAGCGTAGTAAGGAGGGAAGTAGGCTTTGTCATCAATCAGTAGCTTCAGGTCATAAGCTTTTACACGCCCATCTGTGCTAAACCCGTCGATAAAGTCCACATCTCCATTGGCCAGCGCCTTATACATCAATCCGATTTCCAGCTCTTTGATTTCAACGGGAAGTCCGTATAGAGAATCCAGTCCGAGAAATCCATCCGAACGCTGAATGAATTCCGAGTTAAAACCCGCTACCATTTTACTTTTACTTTTTGAAGGAATGAAAAACAGGGAGGAAATCAGGAGCATGCCGGGTAACAAAAGCAATGAAACAGTCGCATTTTTACGGGCTATCTGTTGAAATAAGCTGAAGAAGCCATCGAACAGTAATGCCATGATAGAAGCTGGTATTGCACCAGCCAAAATCATATTGGTGTTGTTAAGAGAGATTCCGCCAAATATGGATTCACCCAGCCCTCCGGCAGCTATCAGCGCACAAAGTGTCGCTACACCCACATTAATGACTGAAGCGGTTCTTATGCCTGCTATGATGAGTGGTGTCGCCAGTGGAAGCTGTACTTTGGTCAGTAGTTGCCATTTGCTCATCCCAAGACCCAATCCTGCCTCTACGATCGTTTTGTCTATTTCAGTGATCCCTGTAAAGGTGTTTCTCACAATCGGGAGCAAGGCATAAATAAACAATGCTACAATCGCCGGATATTCTCCAATGCCAATCAGAGGTATTAAAAAACCTAATAGTGCGAGGCTGGGAATTGTTTGCAGGATATTCACTAGCGTAAGGAATGAAGAGGCAAGTTTTTGCTGAATGCTAATGAACGAACCAATCACGATACCTATCATAGACGCGATGACGATGGATAAAAGCGTCAGTTTAAAATGTTCAAAAGTCTGACTAATGAGTTCATCGATGTTATTTGATATGTATTGCAGCAACTCACTCATAGGAAGGCAGACAATTGATTGAAGAATACTTTTTTGATTTGACTGACCTCATAGATATGGTCGTTGTCCGCCAATAGTACGAAGGGTTTTTCCTGATTGAGAATCTTCGTAAGTGGTGTTTGATCAGTGGCTTTGAAAATGTCTTTTCCATCTTCGGTATTGGCAACAGGCCTTATCTCATTTTTGATTTGGCCGAGTGTCAACCCGTTGATGAACAAACTTACCTTTTCATCTCCTATGTAATCTTTTACAGTTACTAAATCAGATTGAAGAAATTCCGTTGGCGTTCCTGTAAACTGAATTTCACCTTTTCCCATGAGGCAAATTCGGTCACCAAGTTTCAGAGCCTCTTTCAGATCGTGGGTTACCATCACTTTGGTAATGTCTTTGATTGCTTGAAGTTCGAGAAAATCATTTTGCATCTGATCGCGCAATACCGGGTCTAAAGCACTGAAGGGTTCGTCCAGTAACAGCAAGTCCGGGTGATTGGCAATAGCCCTTGCGATTCCCACCCTTTGCTGCTGACCCCCTGACAGTGTGGTTGGATACCTGTTTAGAAAGCTTTTATCAAGACCGATTTGGTTGATGAGTTCTTCTGTTCTGGGTCTGATGATGGATTCCTCCGCACCTGAAAGTTTCAAAGGCAAAGCAATGTTTTTGGCGATGTTCATATGGGGGAAAAGACCGCCGCTTTGGATGACATATCCGATGTTTTTTCTTAAGTTCCGAACATCGATTGTGTTAATATCCTGATTGTTGAAGAAAATACTACCGTTGTCAGAGACTATCAGTTTATTGATTAGTTTGAGCAAAGTGGTTTTTCCACTGCCACTGTGTCCCAGCAGGCAAAACGTTTCTCCCTCTTTGATTGTCAGGTTGATGTTTTTGAGAACAGTCTGTGAACTGAAAGATTTACTTACGTTTTCAAACGTAATCATGTTTTTTTGTGATTTCTTTTATAAAACAAGGCTTGTATTAGTTGTATTCTTGAATAAATTACGATTTATTAGAGTTTTAATAATCCTTTAAAGTTAATAATAAATGGGTAGACATACTTATGATTATGGAGTAATTGGAAATTGTGCATTTCTGGCATTTGTTCATAAGAATACAAACATCGATTGGATGTGTTGGCCCAGGTTCGATTCTTCATTCATTTTTGGGGGTATGTTAGATGACCAAAAAGGAGGGGAGTTTTCTATAAAGCCGGAAGGCGATGAATTTGAATCTAACCAGTATTACATAGAAAATACCAATGTGGTGTGTACAGAAGTTACTTGCGAAACTGGCCAGTACAGGATCACTGACTTCTCGCCACGTTTTTATCAATACGATCGATATTACAGGCCTTTGATGCTGATCAGAAAGATTGAGCCGTTAAGTGGTCAACCAAGGGTGAGGGCAATTTGTCATCCCGTAAAAGACTATGGAGAGCAGAAGCTGGAGCGCAGCATGGGAAGTAGTCATATCCGTTTTCTGGGTGCTGAGAAGCAATTGCGATTGTCTACCAATGTTTCCCTGAACTACCTGATTCACGATGAGTATTTCGTGCTTAATGAAACCAAGTACATGGTGCTGACCTATGGGCCGCCACTGGAAGCACCATTGGAAGAAACTTGTGAGTCCTTCTATAAGAAAACAGTCAACTACTGGCGAAGATGGGTGAAATCTATCAGTATCAGCACATTTCATCAGGATGCAATGATTAGGTCAGCGCTGATTCTTAAAATCCATCAATATGAAGATACGGGCGCTATCATTGCTGCGGCAACTACCAGTTTGCCTGAATCCCCCGGTAGCACGAGAAACTGGGATTACCGATTTTGCTGGATGAGGGATACTTATTATACACTGAATGCTTTCAACAACATTGGGCACTTCGAGGAACTGGAGAGGTATTTTCATTACATTTCGAATATCGTTTACAGTGAGAAAGAGAGGTATCAGCCTTTGTATGGTATCAGTCCGAGTAGTAAAATGGAAGAGGTGGAGCTACCACTGAAGGGATATCTTGGTAATCAGCCTGTGAGAATAGGAAATGATGCTTATACCCATATTCAAAATGATGTTTACGGTCAGGTATTGGTTTCTTTACTGCCATTGTTCACTGATAAGAGATTAATTTTCAACGAACGTTTTGAATCCAGGCAGTTAATCAAGCATTCTCTCGATATGATTGAGAAAACAATGGAAGAGACGGATGCTGGCCTTTGGGAATTCAGGAATTTGGCACAATATCATACCTATACCTATTTGTTTCATTGGGCAGGAGCGTCTGCTGCTGTGAAGATGGCTGTGGAACTCAGCGACAAAGAAATTGGAGAGCAGGCGGTCAGATTGCGCGATATTGCCGCCAGGAAAATAGAACAGAGTTATGTGCCAGCCAAAAAAGGTTATGCTCAGGCAATAGGGGTAGAGAGGATGGATGCCAGTACCTTACAACTGATCATGATGAGCTACACCCACGGTGATACTGACAGAGCTAAAGATCATCTGAAAGCGCTGGAAAATGAGCTTTCGGCTTCAGGGGGGCTATTTTACCGATACAAACATCAGGACGATTTTGGTGAGCCGGAAACGACATTCCTGATCTGTGCATTCTGGTATGTAGAGGCACTGGCATGCGTAGGCAGGATTGACGAGGCTGTAGAGTATTTTGAAAACCTGGTTCAGTATTCTAATCACGTTGGATTACTCAGCGAAGATGTAGATGACAAAACCGGTAGTATGTGGGGGAATTTCCCGCAGGCTTACAGTCACGTTGGATTAATTAATGCAGGAAACAGAATTGCTAATAAACTCGATAATCCCAATTTTATTTAGGATTGTTTTAGAAATGATAGTCAGGCCGGGCTTTTGAATTTCATTCAAAAGCCCGGCCTGACTTGTTTTTTAATGGTAAGACCTTTAATAAGGAATTTAATCTTCCTTACTCATTGTATTGATCGACCAGTCGTATGCATAAAAATTGATAGCCGACTTCTTCGATAGCTTCTCAATTCTATATTTGTTAATGAAGTCCAGGATATCAGAATCATTTTCAGTAAAATCATCTTTATACCATTTAAATATCTCTGAGAGTGAAATTTCAGACTGATCTTTGTTAACAATCAGAAACTCAGGATCATTTAAGATGGTTTTTACCTGTTCGTCGATCTGATCATCTAAACGCTGCGGGCGATAAGCTTTATTAAGTAATTTGGGACACCCTTTCGCACCACATACCAATACCAAATGTACTCTGGGATCGGGGAACTCTTTGAGTAGAAACTGTTTTTCCAGCCCATCGAGTGTATATTCTTTACCAGCAACGATGTGTGTGATGTTGTCAAAAAAACCATTGACCTCATTTGGGGATTTGATCGGATAAAAGACTTCTTCCTGCTTAATTACCAATATATTATATGCATTGATGAGAAATGCTTTTTTAAATGAAGCACTCTTCCCGTCAAGATTCACATTGCCAATTGCCTCATACACTTGATTCAGAATTTCAGGTTGGGTTTTAAGCAGGTCGAAATCGATTCCACCATCGTTAGTGTATGTGCTTAGAAACTGATCATACCGCTCGAAAAATGATTCAGTACTTTGGCTGAAACCGATATTGGATAGTAGTAGAATGAATCCACAACTGAAAATTATCTTGTTCATATCAACTTTGATTGTATTAGTCAAAAGAAAATAACTTCTCGCAAGTAGTGTGGAAAGCCGTGTGGAGCTACAAATATATATAGATTATTTTATATCAAATGATAATAATTAATGATATGTCATCAGGCAAACAATTAATTGTCACTCTGTATTAAAGATTCACAAGTTTTGTGAGTAGCGACCTCACTTCCAGATAGGAAGGAACATTGAACTTTGCAGCTGAGGCAGAATTCCCTACTTTTACTGTCACACTATGATCAGGCATAGCAAGAAAAGTGTCTTCATCGGTCCAGTCGTCACCCAGTGCCATGACAAAATCAGCATCATACTTTGCCAGTAGTTTAGCAGCAGCTTTACCTTTGTTCACATTAGAGTTTTTGATCTCTACCACCTTGTCACCTTCTAACACCTGCAGGTCTTTATTGCTTGTCACATATTTCAAATGACTGGCAAGTTCGCGGGTTCTTACTTCACCAAGACCTGTTTCTACTTTTCTGTAGTGCCAGACTAAGCTGTAATCTTTGTGTTCGATAAATGAACCAGGTGTTCTGTCAACATATTGGTCGAGGATTTGTTGAATTCCCTCTTTCCAATTGTCGTTGAGGTTGGCAGCAGACTGCCACTCCTGTCCACGCTCCAGGAACCATACGCCGTGTTCTGCTATGATTTCAAGGTCAAATTCCTCCAGCCACTCTGCAAGCGTATCTCTTCCTCTGCCACTGATAACCACCACAAGGTTCTTTTCATCATCGATGAGCTTGTTTAAAAGAGATTTTAGCTCCTCGTCGGGTCTTGACTGTAGCGGATCGCTATGGAAACCTGTCAACGTACCATCATAATCAAGGAAAATAAGCCTTTTAGCAGCATTTTGATATTGGTTTGAAATCTGACCAAGTAATTCCTTATCGATAATTCTGGTTTCTAAAGAACGTTGTTGTTCTTTTACAAACGCGAGACGTTCCATAAAAAGATTGACCCAATGATGGATGTTATACCTTTTCAGGGACTTCTGCATCACATCCATGTGTTTGATCTGTTCTTCTTCCGGCATTGACAGGGCCCTTTCAATGGCATCTACCTGCTGGTCAATGTCATTCGGGTTGATCAAAATGGCATCTGACAACTCTTTTGAGGCGCCTGCCATTTCACTGAGAATGAGCACACCTTTTTTATCCAGTTTACTGGCAATAAATTCTTTGCAGACCAGATTCATTCCATCTCTCATAGGAGTCACCTGAGCAACATGTGCCATTCTGTAAAATGCAGACAGGGCGTTGAGCGGAAAAGATCTGTAGAAGTAGTGAATAGGAGTCCAGTTGAGCCGGCCAAAATTACCGTTGATTCTACCGACCAGTAAATCGATTTCTTCTTTCAGTTGTTTGTATTTTGGTACCTGATCTCTGCTGGGTACTACCACCATCAGGCAAGAGACTTTTCCCAGGTAATCTTCGTTTCTCTCCAGAAAAAGCTCAAATGCTTTAAGCCTTTGCGGAATACCTTTAGAATAATCCAGCCTATCTATCGAAAGGATTAATTTTTGCTCCCCTACAGATGTCCTGTATCGTACCTCTCTGGCGAGTGTATCGGGTGCTGACGCGGTAGTGGCATATTTTTCATAGTCGATTCCCATTGGGAGCGCATCTACCATTACCTTTCTATCAGGTAAATTTATCTGACCATTGGAATTTCCCAACCCTGCGAGTCTGTTGACAGAAGAAAGGAAGTGCCGCATGTCGTCGTAGGTATGGAAACCCAGGAAATCTGCGCCTAGCATACCTTGCAGTAATTCTCTTCTCCAAGGCAGCAGTCGGAAGGATTCGTAAGACGGAAAAGGAATGTGTAAAAAGAAGCCTATTGTCAGCTTCGGAAACCTTTTTCTAATCAACTGAGGAAGTAATAGCAGCTGATAATCATGCACCCATAAAGTATCGTCTTCATTGATGATTTCTTCCAGAGCATCTGCAAATTTTTCATTTACCTGGCAGTATGCTTCCCAGAATTGCTGGTTGTAAACAGCATATTGGTTGAAGTAATGAAAGTTAGGCCATAAAGTTTCGTTGCTAAACCCTTCATAGTAATCTTCAATTTCCTGAGCAGTGAGAAAAACGGGATGCATGTTTTCCTTTGCCAGGTTTTTAGTAATATCCTTTTTGTTTTCTTCACTATCGACTGAAAGACCTGGCCAGCCTACCCACACATTGTCACCTTGCTTGTAGATAGAACCCAGTCCAGTCGCAAGACCACCTTCACTTGGTTTGTAAACCAACTGATCATCTTCTTTGGATATTTTTACTGGTAATCTATTGGAGACAATTATCGTTTTAGACATACTTCATTAAATTGAATTAGGATATCGGGTTTGCTGTCGTACTATGATCGCTTTATCTGTTATTAAAAGCCCTAAGCTTAATTTCTGTTAGTTTTCTTTTGGTATCCAGTGGAAAATCACCTTTCATCATCCAATCATAGAAGCCTTGTTCTTTCTGTAGTATTTCAGAGACAAGTTTTCCTCTGTTTTTTCCAAAGTTGAAAACCTCCTGACCATCTTTATTGAAAACCATTCTTCCGGCAAGGTCTACCATATTGGAATTGGTTAATTCATGAAGAGTAGCCATGTCATTCTCAATGACACCTATTTTGTTGCCCATCAGGTCTGTCGCTTCCATTCCCTCATATTTATCCAGCTGACCTTTTAAGACCTCATAAGTGGCAAGTGTATCTGCTTCAGCACTATGGGCTCCTTCCAGCGTTTTATTGCAATAAAATTTGTAAGCCGATGACAGATTCCTTTTCTCCATCATAAAGAAGATTTTCTGAGCATCGATTAACTTTCTTTTGCTGACGTCAAAATTTACATCAGCCCTCAGGAATTCCTCTACTAGTAGGGGCACATCAAACTTCAGTATATTGAATCCTGCCAGGTCACAACCTTCAACAAAATCTGCCAATGATTTGGCGATTTGTTTGAATGTGGGGGCATCTTTTATATCGTCATCGTAAATACCGTGAATCAGACTTGTTTCCAAAGGAATTGGAATGGTTGGGTTGATTTTTCTGGTTTTGATTAACTGCTCACCTTTGACCGTGATTTTCACAATGGAAATCTCCACTATTCTGTCTTTAACAGTGTTCGTGCCTGTTGTTTCCAGGTCAAAGAATGCCAGCGGGTTTTTTAAGTTTAATTTCATTTTTCTAAAGCGTTGATAAAATCTTTTTCTAAAATTCTCAATCTCTTTAACAACGCATATGCTGCAATTACATAAACCGCATCTGCCTCGTCTAAATTCTTGAGGATTATTTCTTCTTTTTCCACAGCGAATATGGATTCATCATTGTTGTGCTTGATCGCCGGAGCGCTGAACCCAAAAGGTGAAACATCTGCCCTTTCTTTTTTACAGATCACAGCGGAGATGTTGTCATCTTCATTGAAAATGACAGACCCCGCCTTTGGGGTATTGTCGACCATTTTCTCGAAATTCCTTACATATCGTTCAAAATCATCTGTTTGATTGTCGATAAGATTTGTAATCAAAGCGATGTGGTGATTGTACGAAAACAAATCATCTGCTTCACAAAGGATGATGGCTATTGGCGCTCTGCTGATGTTTTCCGGCGTTTCCTCCCCGGCTTTGAATGCGTTAAATGGTTTGTTGAGCTTATTAAGTACTTTGCTGACAATTTTAAAAACTTCTTCCTTTCCTTCTGAGCCTGATATTATGATTCTTTGTTTATCGTCTAATTCACTGAGCATATTTATAAACTAAAGTAAGAATTCAAAATTAAGATAAATAATAGGGGCTACAAATAATAGGAACTATATTTCAATAAATAATATTATGTGGATAAGTTGATGACATCTTGTGGATAGTTATAGATGTTATTAGCGCAGATAACCATACTTTTGCAATCGTCTTATTAACAATACAGTAACATAGAATTAAATGGATAATAAAGCTCCGATCAAATCCAATACCAAGTCAAGGAGACTAAATGTCTCTGAAATATCCGGTCAGCTGGGGAAAATACCGCCACAGGCCCTGGAATTGGAGGAGGCTGTATTGGGAGCTTTGATGCTGGAACGAGATGCGCTTACCACCGTTATTGACATTTTAAAACCCGATAGCTTTTACAGAGATGCTCACAAACTCATTTATGAGGCTATCGTACAGCTTTTCAATAATTCCGAACCGGTCGATATTCTAACTGTCATCAGCCAGCTTAGAAAAGATGGTAAGCTGGAATTGGTGGGAGGATCATATGCCGTTACAGAGCTTACGAAAAAGATCAACTCAGCTGCCAATATTGAGTTTCATGCCAGGATTATTTCAGAAAACTCTATTAAGCGTGAGCTGATCAGAATTTCTACTGAAATACAGCAGGAAGCCTATGAAGATACTACTGATGTTTTCCAATTGCTGGATAAGACAGAGGCATCCCTTTTTGAAGTTTCCGAATCACACATCAGGAAAAACTATTCTGATATGAGATCGCTGATGCATGAAGCTATCATGGAACTGGAAGAAAAGAAGCATCAGAAAGATGGATTAACTGGTGTGCCTTCAGGGTTTACAGCACTTGACCGGGTTACTTCAGGATGGCAGCCTTCGGATTTGATCATCATTGCAGCCCGACCTGCGATGGGTAAGACAGCATTTGTTGTCTCCGCCATGAGAAATGCCGCTGTAGATTTTAGCAGAGGAGTGGCTATATTTTCGCTGGAGATGTCATCTGTTCAGCTGGTTAACAGGATGATTTCCGCAGAGGCAGAACTCGATAGTGAGAAGATTAAAAAAGGAACTCTGGCGGATTATGAGTGGGAGCAGTTGGTTCATAAAACATCCAAACTGACAGAAGCGCCCATCTATATTGATGATACACCAGGTTTGAGTATCCTGGAACTCAGGGCTAAGTGCCGAAGATTAAAGGCTCAGCATGATATCCAGATGATCATTATAGATTATCTGCAGTTGATGAGTGGTGACAATTCTAAAGGTGGAGGAAACAGGGAGCAGGAAATTGCTTCTATCTCCCGGGCATTGAAAGGAATTGCAAAAGAATTAAATGTTCCTGTAATTGCACTTTCTCAGCTTAGTAGGGCTGTGGAGACCAGGGGAGGTGATAAGAGACCGCAGCTTTCGGATTTGAGGGAATCTGGTTCGATAGAGCAGGATGCGGATATGGTAATGTTCCTATATCGTCCTGAATATTACGGTATTACAGAAGATGAAAATGGGATGCCAACGCAGGGAGTGGGTGAGGTAATCATCGCAAAACACAGAAACGGTTCCCTGGAAACTGTACCGCTGAAATTTATTGGTAGGTTTACCAGGTTTGCTGATCTTGATAATACGCCAGCAGGCCTTGAAGGATTTCCTTCAGTTGGAATCCCTTCGGAGTTTGCAAATAATACTATTACAATGCCGAGTAAGGCAAATGAAGACAACTCCGGTGGTTTCACTCCCGATGACGGTGGTTCGGCCCCATTTTAATATATAAAACGATAACATCCTGAAATGAAAGCGCTGCAGATAAACAACGAATTAGAAGACCCAATCCACATTGTCGATGTAGAAAAGCCTGAACCAAGTCCCGGACAGGTGTTAGTGGCCATGAAAGCCGCCTCTTTAAATCACCGAGATCAATGGTGCAGGGAAGGTAAATACCCGGGTCTTAAAAATAACGTGACTTTAGGTTCTGATGGAGCCGGTGTTGTGGTAGCCTTGGGAGCAGGTGTTAATGAATCGTGGATGAATACCGAAGTAATTATCAATCCCAATATCGACTGGGGAGAGAATCCGAACGCGCAAAGCAAGGCTTATCATATCCTAGGAATGCCTACCAATGGTACTTTCGCTGAATTTTTGGTTGTGAATAGTGATCGGCTGGTTAAGAAACCTGCTCATCTTTCTTTTGAGGAGACTGCTTCCTTACCAATAGCAGGAATG
>JBCBHL010000057.1:0-25818 GCA_038525605.1 Bacteroidota bacterium | reverse complement strand
TACATTTTTTACCTGTTTATCTATTTTTCCTGTTTAAATCATATCCAGGGCGTACATTAGCATCGTGATTAACTTCTACGGATATGGAAAAAGTAGCTTTGTTGATAATGGTTTTGATGATTACGCTCACAGGAGAAGTAATAGCTCAAGACTATAAAAAAATTAATAAGCTGGTAGATAAAGAGCATTATCAGCAGGCCTGGCAACTCATCAAACAGGAATTGGAAGTAAATTCCGATGATCAGACTTTAAATTATTATGCGGGTGTCACGAAACTGGAATTGTATCAGCAACAAGAGGCACTGAGTTATCTGCTAAAGTCTAATGCTTCCGTAAATGATCGATATCATTTTTATCTGGCCAAAGCCTACTTTGAAAACGATCAATTGGAAGAGGCCAAGCAAGCAGTCTCATCAATAAACAGGTCTGCCTTATCCGAAAAGGAAACTTATCTCATTACAGAGCAATTTATTTCCTACGAAAAGCTTAGAAAGTCACCAAAACATGTTGTGGTAAAAAATCTCGGGAGTAAAATCAATAGTGATTCCCATGAATACAACGGAGTAATGACTCAGGATCAAAAATCTGTCTTATATACTGTCCGGAAAACTGGTTCAAATCAGGTGGCGGGAGACGGATTGGCTTATGAAAAGATTTATAAAACCACAATCGATGAAAATGATGAATGGCAGGAGCCTGAAGTATTTGAAAGCTATGCTTTGAAAAATCATCACGACGCTTCCGTTGCACTTTTTGATAATGACACAAAAATGGTGACTTATCACGATGAAGATTTGTTCATTTCAGAGTTGAAAGATGGTGTTTGGACTAATCCGATACCAATGGATCAAGTCAATGGAGACGGTAGTTCTGAGACTCATTGTTTTGTCACGACAGGGTTTGATACGATTTTTTACTCTACCAATTATTATTCAGTAAAAGGAGATCTCGATTTATACATGATTACCAGGACAGGAGATGAGTGGTCCGATCCCGTGGCAATGGAAGCACTCAACTCTGAGTTAAATGATGATTCGCCATTTCTGGCAGAGAATGGGGATTTCTATTTCAGTTCTCAGGGCCACAATTCAATGGGTGGTTATGATGTTTTCAGATCGAAATTTGATAGTGAATCAGGTAGCTGGAAAAAACCCGAAAACATGGGATATAAGATAAACACAGCCTCTGATGACATCTATTTCAATACGTTTGGGAAAATAGCGTATTTATCTTCCGGAAGAGCAGGAGGTTATGGAAACATGGATATTTATCGTGTTTTTCTTTTCGATAAAGTAAATATCACCGGGCAAGTAATTGATGATAAAACACAGAAAGCAATGGCTGGCGCTAAAATTTCTGTAAAGGGAGATGATGCCACTGAAGTCTATAGTGATGAGCTAGGAAAGTATACCATTGAAGTTCCCATCGAAAAGGTATTTGAAATGAGTATTGAGTTCGAAAACCAATTGGTTTACAACGAGCAACACCTTGCCAATGTTTTGTTCAGGGATTACAATGACAATGTCATGCATCTCGAAGTAGATATTGCAGGAATCTCGGAGGGTGGCCAGAATGAGCCAAAACAGATTGCTGTGAAAATGGTCAACGATTTTGAAACAAACCCTGTTGAAATAGCTACTTCTGAAGAAGTTGAAGAAATTCTTACTTTGGAGGTAATCACTCCAAAAGATCAGTCTATCCTGACTAATAATGTGCAAATTGATGATGAAAATCTACCAGCCGTTTACTTTGATTTCAACAAGTCAGCGCTCGAAAGACCGTTTCGATCACAACTGTTGAAACTGGCAAAGAAGCTTGTTTACAAGTCCAATAAAAACCTGGAGATAATCGGACACACCGATTTACCCGGAGCAGAATCTTACAATATAGGCCTGGGAATGAAGAGAGCTAATGAAATCAAGGAGTTTCTGGTACAATTGGGTGTAGAAGAGCATCGGATGGTTGTTTCGTCCAAAGGTGAACGAAAACCTGTAGAAAATATCAATTCAAAAAGTTTTAAAAACAGACGGGCAGAACTCAGATTAATTGACCTGGGAGAAGAACCTAAAAAGACATTTGCTGGTAGCTAGCAAATATATAGTAAGTTGTAATTGTATTATCCTGTTCGCTAGCTAGCGGACGGGATATTTTTTTGTTGCTAATCAAAAAATCAAAAACTATTAGGATTATTGAATAAATAATCTACATTTGCATCATTATGAAGAATTCATCCGCACTCGAACTGGTATAATTTGTAAACTCTCGTCAGAGTTTACGTCCCCCTAATACCTCAATTGATTTTTCAAAATTTTATTATTCTTGGCATGAATTCTATAATTCAATTCTTAGAGAAAATCTATATTAATTTTTCTATTGCATTAAGCGGAAAAGAGGATGATTTTACCTCAGGCAGTATCCGCAGAGCAATTTTTTTACTTTCTGTTCCGATGGTTCTCGAAATGGGAATGGAGTCTGTTTTTGCGATTGTTGACATCTTCTTCTTAAATAAAGTCGGTACTAAGGCAGTCGCAACGGTGGGTCTTGTGGAGCCAGTTTTAATGATCGTCTATTCTATTGCTATGGGACTTAGCATGGCGACCACTGCAATAGTAGCCCGCAGAATTGGTGAAAAGAAGTCCAAAAAAGCAGCAGATGCTGCTTTTCAAGGGATATTTCTGAGCGTCACACTTTCAGTCATAATAGGTGTTTTTGGCTTTATTTATGCTGATAAAATATTGGCGCTTATGGGTGCCGAGCCGGATTTGGTACAGGAAGGCGTTGGTTATCCTAAAGTGATGTTTGCAGGAAATATCAGTATTCTGCTTTTGTTTATCAATAATGCTGTACTAAGAGGTGCTGGTAATGCTTCCGTAGCTATGAGAGCATTGATTTTGTCAAATAGTCTGAACCTGATTCTAGATCCCATTCTGATATTTGGTCTTGGACCAATTCCTGAAATGGGAGTGACCGGTGCGGCAGTCGCAACGACCATTGGAAGGTCAGTAGGAGTTATATATCAGTTTATCATCCTTCTGAAAGGAACCAATATCATTAGAATTGCAGCTGAGAACATCGTACTACGATTAAACGATATCAAAGAGATGTTTAAGATTGCAGGAGGTGGAATCACTCAGTTTATTGTAGAATCGCTAAGCTGGATGTTCCTGATCAGGATCATGTCTGTTTTTGGCGAAGTAGCAGTTGCTGGTTATACGCTAGCTTTTAAAGTGATAGTATTTACCATCTTACCAAGCTGGGGAATGTCTAATGCGGCGGCAACTTTGGTAGGACAGAACCTGGGAGCGGAAAAGCCCGACAGGGCAGAGTCATCTGTCTGGAAAACAGCCTGGTACAATGTGGTATTTCTGGGTATTGTTTCAGTAATATTCTTTGTTTTTGCAGAGCCCGTTATGTCTGTATTCGATAAAACCGAGGCGGTGATGGACTATGGTGTTAGAGCTTTAAAGATCATTTGTCTGGGCTATGTCTTTTTTGCATACGGTATGGTAATTAGTCAGTCGTTCAATGGTGCCGGAGATACCAAGACGCCCATGCTCATCAACCTGGTTTGCTTTTGGGTGTTACAAATTCCGCTGGCGTATTTCTTGTCTTTTAAGGTGAGTTACGTCGATGGTGAATGGATAACCGAGCCTTTTTTGGGTACAGATGGCGTTCTGATTTCCATCGCTGTATGTCATTCTATTCATGCTTTGATCAGTGTGTGGATATTTAAAAAAGGCAAGTGGAAATTGATAAAAGTATAGAGTGTAAAAGCCCGGCTTTGTTGGAAGTCGGGTACTACTCTTAACACCTAGATTAGAAATCACAGCCTATTTCAACGAAAACCTGTACTTATCAAGTCGATTATGGAAACTGGTAAAGACTTCAAATTCGTTTCTGCTTCTGGAATAAAGAACGCTTAGTTCATGGCTGTTTTCCAGCGGAATGCTATTGATCAGGTTCCCGTCCCCGTCATACAAATAGCTGAATTCCTGAAGCTGATCGGTAATAATGACCAATTCATTGCCAGGTCCGAAATTATAATACTGAATACGCAAATCTCCGCTGTTGATGTAGTCTTTTTCAAATTTTTTATTCCCATCGCTGGAAAGAAGACTGATTTTTCTCTCATCAACAACCGCTATGATATATTTATTGCTACTTACATCTTTCACAAACGAATATGTGGAAGATTCAGAACCCAAGATTAACTGATCTCTTTTCAGGAATTTTCCTCTGAGGTTCACACTGATAACTTCACCATCTTTAGCAATCAATGTAAGACTTGATTTGTTAAATGAAGTGCCGGGTTTTAATATGTACTGATCATCAATGTCTTTTTCAAAATTCATCGGAAAACCCGGGTAAGAATTTCCCTGCCTGTTAAGAATATCGACAACACCGTCTTCCTTGCATATGAGCATCAGGTCTTTTCCTAAAATTCTGGTGTGATTAATACCACTTGAATTTCTGTATTTCTTCTTATTAGGAGACCAATTTTTTAATTGCTTGCCTTTTTTGTCAAGTAAGTATAGTTCTCCGGCACTGTTTGTAATTGCCCAGCGGTACTTTTTGGTCTTATTGTAATCAACGACATTCAATGAAGTAATTTCAGCACTTCCGATTTCGACCGGATATTTTTCTACATTTTGCCCGTTTCTATCAATGAGGAAGACCTTGTTATCAGAGCCGAACAGTAGTTGCAGTTTGTTATTTTTATAGAAATCTACCTGACTAAAATCTGTTGTGACCCTCTGTGAAACAGAATCGATCCAAATTATATCAAACTCATTGGAAAGCAAATAAAGTTTGTTAGTAGAATCCTGTAAGATAATTTCTCTGCTGTTGTTGGTGTGATTCCTCACAATTTTGGGCTTGCCCAGCAGCTCTCCTTCGAATGTTAGCGATATTTCGGATTGAAGTGTTGTGCTGCCTTGTCTTTTTACATATTCTCCGGGATGGAAGAAATCCACATTTGTGAAGTACTTATCATCGATGTTGCTAAACTGTATACCGGCAAGTTCAAATTCTTTGATGATCTGTTCATTCCGATTCAGGAAGTCTTTCCATTCTTCAGCAGCCAGGTCTCTAATGGTTCTTAAGGCATTTTTGGTGTTGATGATATAGCTGAGATTAGCTTCCTTGTTGATCAATTCGAGGTACTGGTTGAATGTCAGGGACTTACCCCAGGTGTTTTCGTTGCGGATATCGTCAATCAGGTTTTTAATATTCTGGAAATCATTTGAAAATATCAGCCAGTTATCATAGTTGATATAAAATACATCTTCGAATCCTCTGGTCATATTACCAAAGATGAGAGAAGGAAATTCCGTCAGGGGGAAAAATGTGATTTCAAAACCGTCATATACTTCAGAATAAACCGAGTCCTGTTTGGCAGTAGCGAGTCTTTTTGAAATATCCTTCAGTTGTTTGTTGGCCTGTGCGATATCATTTGTTTTGATGATAGCAAATTGACCATTCTGATAGTTCGTTTCGTAAAAAGCCAGTTCATCACCCATCCAGTTGGAAAAATCTATCGGGTTGATATCGTATTTTTCCAGTGTTTGTTTGGCAGCTTGGTATTCTGTTTCATGCTTTTGCCTGTAATTGGAAAGTCTTTCCAGAAAAGATTTGGAGTTGGTAAAGCTGAGGTGATTTAGCGCGTATGCATCATTTGAGATCAAATTAGCTACTGTGAAGGAGGTAGACGGATTGCCTTTGAAAATGTCGAGAAAAGTATCCTCATTGCCAGCTATCGAAAAACCATTCAATGAAATTTCGCTTTCAGTGGTAGCAAGATCCAAAAAGGAGGAAGAGGCGATATTTTTCAAAAAGGAAATCTGATTTTTCGCGCCTTTGTAAAAAAGTCCCGCCAGGTCATCTGCACGGCTCGCATTGAAATACAGGTTGCCATCGTCATTTTGGAGTCTGGCTATTTTAAACAGTTCCGGATTAACATCTTTAAATGACAGGTAATCACTTTCATTAATAGTCCTAATGGCATCTTCGACCAGGAATGGGGTTGTACTTCCAATGAAAAAGTTTTTATAGAAGATAAAAGTAAGCTTTCTTTCCGTTTGCTTATGGGTAATTTCCGTGATAGTAAACCCATTGTATTTTCTGGATTTTCGGCTGTAGTTTTCTTCCAGTAGATTACTCAGAGCTGCATGTTGATTGATATTCTTGATCTCTAAAATATAAAGCGCCCCCAACTCCGACCTGTTAACAGGGAAAAGACCAATTAAAAGCTTGTTTTCTTCGGTGAGTACATCTATCAGGCTTACACCATTTTGTGTGGAATCAAGTGAAGACAAATCCTCGTTGAGCTGGTTAATCGCTGGTATTGCAGACAGTGTCTTCCAGGTCTTTTTGTCCTTCAAAGTTTCCCAGCTAGAGGCAAATTGATCAGTTTCATAAACGATCAGGGCATTGTCGGGAACCAAGGACCAAGCAGCAATGGTTTCCGTTTGAAAGAAGTGTTTGTATCCGAAGAAACCTGCCGCAAAAATTCCCGCTACCAGCAGGAGGATTAATAACCTTTTCAAGATTAATATTATTTAATTGGATATCTTTTCAAAATATAACGACTAACCAGCAAAATAGTCAATTGAAGTGTTCACTTTTTTCCTTTGTAAAGCTCATACTCAATCAATCTGGAGTCAATTTTAGCATTTAAAAACTCATATTTTCTCTTCGGTTTCAGGCCCACGACTTTAGCAAGTTTCAGATTCCCTGTAAAGATATAACCCGTGTAGCCATTGCATTTTTGTTTAAAGAAATCTCCTATTGCCTTGTAAATAACGCTGAGACCTTTTTCTTCTCCCAGTCTTTCACCATATTCCGGATTTAAAAAGACCACACCTTCATTTCCCGGAACCGGGGTGTCCCTGAAATCACATTTGCTGAATGAAATATATTTTTCAACGCCTGCAAGACCTGCATTTTTTTGCGCTATTTCAATGGCTTTAGGATGTAAGTCAGTGGCAATAATTTCTTTTTTTGGAATACGGAAGTTGTTTTTCGCCTCTCTTCGAATTTTGCTCCATAACAATTGATTGAACCCAATGATGTGCATAAAACCAAAGTTTTTTCTGTTCCATCCGGCAGGAATATTGGCTGCAATCATAGCAGCTTCAATGGCCAGAGTACCACTACCACACATGGGATTGATGAAGTTACCGGTTTCCGGGTTCCAGTTAGTTTTCAAAATCGTTGCAGCAGCCAGTGATTCATTCATGGGTGCTTTCCAGGGGTCTTTTCTATAGCCATGTTTTGAAAGAGACTCTCCGGAAGTATCAAAATAGAGAGATGCTTTATTGTTGATCCAGTGGAGGTAAATCACAGTTTTGGAAAGATCTGAACCTGAGTCCGGACGGGAACCAAATAAGTCATAATGATAATCAACAATGGCATCTTTTACTTTTAGGTTAGCAAAGCGGGTATCCTTGATATAATCATTCTTTACATACGACTGGATAGAAAAATAGCCATTCTTAGGAATCAACGTATGCCATTTGATTTTCTTTACAGCCTCGTACAACTGGTCAGGTGTTACTACATTGAAACTGGCGATTTCCCATAATACCCTGTTAGCAGACCGAAGCTTCAGGTTTAATTGCATGATGTCTTTCCATTCGCCCTTTACACGAATATTCGTCTTGTCTTTGTGCAGGATATGATAGCCAAGAAAACGTAATTCCTCTTCTAAGATATCGCTGATTCTTGGAAAGCAGGTGACCACTATCGAATGTTTGTCTCTCATACTTGGCAAGGTTATTGATTATTGTCGATAGAAGAAAATAATTTTCGAATGTTCTTTACAATTGATAGGTCATTTAAATAAAATATTATTGACGACAAATGATGAATTTTGTGAGTCAATACAAAATGTAAAATGCGTAAAACGTTTTATTCTTGATTTATTATAAAATAATCTTGAAATTTTTAATTAGAAGCATTTTTCGTTAGAATTGCAGCTGATAAAATATCATCTTAATAAAAGTAACGACCTTATTAATTACAGAACACACATAGTTAAAACAATTATCAATAAACGTATTGCTGGCTAAATGATGCCCACTGATGATGACTGATTCTGTGGCATGACTTATAGTGGTATGTTTAAATTTAAAACAATTCAAATATGAAAAAACAATTATTAGCACTCTTATTGGTATTATTCGCAGTTGTTGTAACAGCAGAAGCGCAGGAATACAAGAAATGGAAAGTTGGTTTAGGACTAGGATACGCTGCGCCAGCTGATGGTGGTGGAGGTGTTGCCGTATACCTTGAGCCAGCTTATAGAGTGAATGATCAAATTGCCGTTGGTTTAAGATTAGAGTCCGCTGCTTTAGCAAAAGTTGTTGGTGATGAAGAAGCTTCTATTTCTGGTAATGCTTCTTACACAGTCAATGGTCAATATTATCTTTCTGACTCTAAATTCAGACCTTTTGTAGGTGCGGGTATTGGTATATTCTCTTTAGCAAGTATCAGTGTATCAACAACTGGAACTAGTGGAGATATCAGCGCTGGTGGAGATACTAAATTTGGGTTTTACCCAAGAGTTGGCTTTGACCTTGGTCACTTCAATTTTATTTTCGACTATAACTTAGTTGGGAATTCTGAATTGCCAGGTGTAACAGTAGATAACAATGGTAATACCACTACTTCTAACGTAGATGTAAAGAATAGCTATTTTGCAGTAAAATTAGGTTTCTCAATTGGTGGTGGAAACAACTAATTGAAATCAATGATATTTTATTAATGAGGAAAACCCTGGCTTCACAGTCAGGGTTTTTTGTTTTTTTAGTGGGAATAGCAATAGAGTCAAAGGTTTTAAGTTATTAGTTCATTAACAATCTAATGAAGCCAATGAATCTATTAAAAACACTTACACTATCGCTACTTCTCATGCTATCTGGGTTTGTTTTCTCTCAGGAACACTCATTGTCGGTAGCAGCAGGCTATGTCAATACAGGATATGGCGGACAAGGCCCTGTTATTCATGTAGAGCCTGTTTTTAAAAATGCAGATCCGTTCAAAGTGGGGTTTCGGTGCGAAATCAGTAAAATCGCAAAAACCTATAACGGACAATCACTCAGAACCAGAGGGGTTGATTTTTCCGTCTCTCCGAATGTTCAGTATTTCATTGATAAAACTAACCATCAATATATTTTGGGATTTGGCGCGGGAGTATTTAGTCGAGGAAGTTTCTTCAATCCCGACGATCAGGATGATTTTTTGGCCACACAGTTATTCTGTGGGTTTTATCCAAGAGTTGGTGTACAATACAAACAGATGAGCATTATTGCCGAATACAATATTGTACCTGGTTTAGCTAGAAGATCGCCATTTCTGGGAGATAGTAATATCTCGTCCTCTTCAATAGGGAAAAATAGCTATTTATCCATAAAAGCAGCTTTTAACTTTTTTGGTGCTTGAAAGAATTAGCATAAAAAAAGGGTCCGTCACTGGACCCTTCTATTCTTATTTTTTCGCTCTGCCTCTGCCTTTTTTCTCCGGCGTTTTTTCTGCCAGTTCTACACATTCTTCATAGGTTAGCTCCGCAGGTTCCTTGTCTTTGGGGATTTTTACGTTTTTCTTTCCAAACTTGATGTAAGGCCCATATCTGCCTTTCAGTACTTGAACGTCGGGGTTTTCATCGAATACTTTAATGAACTTTTCGGCGTCAGCTTTCCTTTTTTCTTTGATGAGCTCGATGGCTTCATCGGCATTGATACTTAATGGATCCTGTTCTTTTTTCAGTGATACAAATTTACCATCATGTCTGATGTAAGGCCCAAACCTTCCGATAGCAGCAACCATCGGTTTGTCTTCAAACAATCCTACTTCACGAGGTAGCTTGAAAAGTTCCAGTGCATCTTCAAAGCTGATGCTTTCAATAAACTGATCTTTTCTAAGGCTTGCATATTGTGGTTTTTCAGCATTTTCATCCTCCGGGTCAGGTGAATCTCCCAGCTGCGCATAGGCACCATATCTTCCCATTCTTACTGAAACAGGTTTGCCAGTTTTAGGATCAGTACCCAGCTCTCTACTTGTAGAGACATCAGCTCTACTGATCTGTTCTGTATTTTCTACTCTTGTATGGAATTGACCATAGAACGATTTAATCATATCATCCCATGACTTGTGGCCATTGGCAATTTCATCAAACTCCTTTTCTACACTTGCTGTGAAAGAATAATCGATGACGTTAGGGAAGTATTCAACCAAAAAGTCATTGACTATCATAGCGATGTTGGTCGGGAATAGTTTATTCTTTTCAGCTCCTGTAATTTCAGTTTTAGATTCCTGTGTGATCTTTTCTTTCTCAAGGATCAATTCTTTATATATCCTCTCTTTACCGTCTCGTGGTTCCTTGACCACATATTCTCTTTTCTGAATAGTGGAGATAGTAGGTGCATAAGTAGAAGGTCTGCCGATACCCATTTCCTCAAGAGTTTTTACCAGGCTCGCTTCCGTATATCTGGGTTTATGTCTTGTAAAACTTTCTCTTGCCTTTATCTGTGCCAGTGTCAATATTTCACCAATAGCCAGCGGTGGCAGCATAGTTTTCTGATCATCATCGCTTTCCTCTTCGTCATCGGTAGATTCAATGTATGCTTTTAGAAAACCTTCAAATTTGATGACTTCTCCGGTAGCAGAGAAATTTTCGTCAGCAGTAGAAATCCCGATTGTTGCCTGGGTTTTCTCTATTTGAGCGTCGGCCATCTGAGAGGCAATTGCTCTTTTCCAGATGAGTTCATACAATTTCTTTTCCGCGCCGTCACCACTAAAAGTATGTTCTGCAAAGTTGGTAGGTCGAATTGCTTCGTGAGCTTCCTGTGCACTTGCAGATTTTGTTTTGAATACCCTGTTTTGGATAAACTCAGTACCATAAGCTTTCGATACTTCCGCATTGGCACCATCAATAGCTTCTTTTGACAGATTGACAGAGTCGGTTCTCATATAAGTGATCTTACCCGACTCGTAGAGCTTTTGAGCCAACGACATGGTATATCCCACTGAGTAGCCCAATTTTCTACTTGCTTCCTGCTGAAGTGTTGAAGTAGTAAACGGTGCAGCGGGTGATTTTTTACTCGGTTTTTTGACTAAATCTTTGATCGAGAATTCAGCACCATTACATTTTTCCAAAAAGGCCAAAGCTTCGGATTCTTCCTTGAACTTTTTACCAAGTTCAGCTTTTAAAACCTTGCCTTTATCCAGCGTAAATTCAGCTGAAACCTTGAAACTGGATTCAGCCTGGAATTTTTCGATATCTCTTTCACGCTCTACTACCAATCTTACAGCTACAGATTGAACTCTACCTGCTGACAGCCCAGCTTTAATTTTCTTCCATAAAACCGGAGAAAGCTCAAAGCCAACAAGTCTGTCAAGGATTCTTCTGGCCTGTTGTGCATTGACCAGGTCTATATCTATTGTCCGGGGATTTTCAATAGCAGTTTGCACTGCATTTTTAGTGATCTCCCTGAAAACAATTCTTTTGGTATTAGCTTCATTAAGCTTCAAGGCCTCTTTCAAATGCCAGCTGATAGCTTCGCCCTCACGGTCATCATCACTCGCGAGGTAGATTATCTCAGCATCTTTGGTAAGCTTTTTCAGCTCTTTGATAATATCTTTTTTATCGGCAGAAATCTCATAGGTAGGTAAAAAACCATTGTCTATATCAATAGCTTTGTCACCTTTCGGCAAATCTCTCACATGGCCGTAGCTTGATTTAACTACGAAATCCTTACCCAGGTAACCTTCAATGGTTTTGGCCTTTGCCGGTGACTCTACGATGACTACATTTTTTGACATATTTTATCTTCTGTTCAATATGGAGGTCAAATATCTTCAAAAAAAACGAATATATGTACACAGATTTTTTTTGAATCCGATTTTTATATCATCGGAAGTGGTATCTTTAGACAATAACTTATTTTTTCTATTTATGTTAAAGAAAATTTTTTTAATTCGACATGCAGAAGCCAATTCTCTGGATGGAGGTATGAAAGATTTTGACCGGCCACTGACCGCCACAGGTGTGAGAGATGCTACACATTTGGGGAAATACCTGGCTAAAAAAGACGTTTTGCCAGACTTCTTTTTATCCAGTTCTGCCCTAAGAACTACCCAGACCTCCGAAGAGATTGCCATTCAGATCAAATTTGAGTTTAACAAAGTATTGTTTAAAGACAGGCTGTATGAACCTTCCGTAAGGGAATTATTGGCTGAGTTAAATCAACTATCCGGTGGGGATAGCGCATTGCTAGTGACTCACAATCCATCAGTAACTTATCTGGCAGAATACCTGACTGGCGATCCAATTGGTAACATGTCACCTGGTAGTTGTGTGGAAATCGATTTTGCCGTTGACAGCTGGGCGGAACTATCCGAAGGCACTGGTCAGTTGATCAATATTTATCAACCTTAGAGCAATAATTGATTTTTAAAGGTTTTTTAGAAAGTTTTTAAATTCGTCAGAAGTGTATTTGGCCATTCCGTGGCGTTCGGATACAATTTTCCCTTCCGGTGATATTACATAGGTAGTTGGAATTGAATGCGTGTCATAAACTTGCGGCAACCGACTCTCAAGAAAGTATACAGGCATTTCAAATTCCTGACTATTTGTAAAAGTGAAGGCTTTTTCTGGCGTAGAGTCAACGGATAAGATTACAAAAGCGATATTTTCCTGATCTTTCAACTCCAGATACAACTCATTGATATCCGGCATCTCAGCAATACAAGGCGGGCACCAGGTAGCCCAAAAGTTGACAAATATGGTCTTCCCCTTCAGCGAGCTAAAATGAATCAGGTTCCCTTGCTCGTCAGAGAATTTAAAACCATAATGTGCATCTATGTACTCGTCTTCGGACAAAATATCGGGGGTCATCAGGCCTGTTTGTAGTATCCCCCTTTGTAAAAAAGAAGCAACTTTTGCTCCTACACCTGTTGAGACTAATAAGGCTAAGACAGTGAGAATTGCCGCCCACTCGATGATTTCTTTTTTAAGTTTTTTGTTCATTATTGTCAAATTAGCTTTGTTTACGTCAAAAATCAAAAAGAAGCTGTAATTATTAAATGAGAAGGGACTATTTGTCTGCCAATTGATACATAAACAATAATTTAGTTAGCTTTACTCATTGATGCCTTCAAGAGAATTATGAAAAAAATACTAATATACGTCATCTTTTTGCTGATACTTTTTAATCCGGCATATGGACAGAAGTACAAAGATATTTTTCCCGTATTGAATGAAAAAAACTATCAGGAGGGTGAGCCGATGCTTCGCAAATTTATGGCTGATTCTAAAAATGATGATCACCCCAACGGAAACTTGCAAATGGCTTTGTTACTGGAGACGAAAGCTGAAAAACTCAACATCATCAGCGATTCTACGAAATTGATCCGTTATTGTGATTCCATCAACCGGTTTTATACCAACGCCAAATTATATATCACGGAAAAAGAGTTAAAAAAGAGAGACGAATATTATGAAAAATACTATCGCAGGGACTTGAGAACCGGAGAATTCAGTATTAAAAAGTCTGATATTGATGGTGACATGGAAAAGAGAATGGCTTACTACAAAGAGGTAAAGGCAGGTGCTAAATATCTCGCTTACAGATTGCCTAAGCTTGAACAAGCTATGACGCAGAGTCGCGATTTATATGTAGAATTAATAGATGACTTCAAGCAAAAGGCAGGAGTAGCTTTGTCCTTAACTAAGGAATCTATAGCAGGTGTTACGAAATTGGGAGAGCAAAATGATGCGACCAAAACACTTATTTCCGACATTCAGAATAGAGTAGCTTTATTGCCGGAAGTAGGCTTTAATAGTGATGAGGAGGTTTTAGATGTTAATGATATTACTGCCGATGGTCGCGAGCTGAAGAGTGTTTATGAAGGAGAGTTCAGGCTTTGGGATTACTCGGTATTTTCAAAGGAAATTCTTGCCCTGTATGACGATAAAGTATTACCGTACAGAGAGGCGCTTGATAAAGAAAATGCAAAGTTTGAGAAAATGCTTAAATCTTTATCTCAATCAATCATTCCTGCTGAGTCTCCTTTTGTAGACAAAGGTTTGCTGGCGACTACTGCTGAATTAGATCCTGAAAATATCGCCATTTCTATCTTGAAGTTTAAGGCTGATTTAGTGAAGTATAGGTTGGTGGATTTAGATGAGGTTGAAGATTTGACTCTGGTTTATAAACTGCAGGAAAAATATGATTCATTGAACAAGATCGTAGCGGCAGCTGCTGAGCATGTAAAAGACTTTGCAACTTTAAATACACCTCAGGAGCGTAAAAAATACGCCACTTTCCTAACCGCTAAACTAGGCAGGGTCACTTTGATAGAACAATACATTGAAGATCAGCAGAACTGGGTCAATAACAGAATTTACTTCATTGGTCAACGCTCCGAGGAATTGTCGGAAGCCATCCGATGGGGTACAAACGGCGCTGATAGTGTGGCAGTTTTTACTGAAGCAGAGGATCAGTTAGCCAACAGAATTACCACTTACATGAAGCAGGATACTGTTAACTATTATGTCTTGGGTGGTTTTAATGTGAGCGAGACCCCATTCAGCGCATTTTTTACCCGTATTGATGACGGCATGAACATCATGTGGAAATACGATATTGAAACAAAACAGGAGTTCGCTGATTCTCTAAGTAATGAGAACATCGTTTTTCAGGTAGTTCAGGGCAACAAAGACTTTATCACCACTTACTTTACAGAAGATCAGGCTGAATTTCAATTTTTTGCTTTTGACAAAAGATCAGGTGATGTGAAATGGAAAAGTAAGGTTAAACCGGAAAAGCCGATTTTTGATGTGAAATACAATGAATTGACCAAGGAGACAGTTATATATCTTGATGATCCAGAGACCGTCGCGGAGGGGCAGGATGTCGCCTATTTGGTTATTGATAAATTTGGTAAGGTCAGAAAATGAAAATATTTCCTTTTGTTGTGCTTATAATAATCATCTTCGTGGGATGCCAGGAGGAAGATCAGGAAGTAAAACAACAATTCACGAAAGATCAGGTAAGGACATTACTTGCTTCAACAGGTAGTAAACTATGGGAGCTTAAATCCGGGGTTTCGTTCGATTTTGAACCATGCATCGACGGAGAAATTTACGTTTTTGCAACAACAGAGTCAGATACAGGCATCGTATATGTCACTGAACCTTTTATAGAATGTACAGAAGGCGTTGATTTTGAAAGGGATACGCTTAGTAGTTTCCGATGGACCTTGACAGAAAGCGAGTCCGAAATATTCGATAATCAACTGTTTTTCATTTTTGATGAAAATAATACTGTCAACTATACCGTCAATCTCCTTAATCCGGTAAGATTGGAGCTGGAAAATTCTGATAATACCAATGAAATGATATTTTTTGAGGAATTAATAGAGGAAGGAAAGCCTCCAACTAAGGATGAAATTAGGACGATTTTGTCTGCTGAAGGCGATAAATTCTGGGAAGTGACTGCTAACAGTAGCGATGATTTTCAATCTTGTATAGACGGGAATATTTACATCTTTTCTCTTGACGAGTCAGATACTGGATTTGTATATATAACGGAACCATTGTTCGATTGTGAAGGCACTGTGATTTCAGAAAGAGACACCGTAGAAACATTCAAATGGGCTCTTACTGATAGCGAATCTATCTTATTCGATGATCAGTTGTATTTCATCAACGATACTGAAGTAACTATTTTTAATGTCAATGGAATTGATGATATGTTGTTACAGCTGCAGGAAGCGGATAACAATGATGCCCCTGTTTTGACTTTAGAATCGTTGTAAGAAGAATTTTAGAAGTCGTTCAGGAAATTTACGGAATGGCAGGCGATGATACCGGCAGTTTCGGTTCTCAATACTTTTTGCCCAAGTGAAACCGCTTCAAAGCCATTTTGGATCAAGAGGTTGTATTCATTTAGACTAAAATCACCTTCAGGACCTATCAGAATCAGGTTTTTGCTTTTGGGTAAAGCCTTATTTTTTAATGTATCCGGGTTTTCCGGATCGACAAATGCAAATAGCTTTTGATCTTCCGTAAATTCCTGTTTCAGAAATTCCTTTAATTTAAGCGGCTCGTTAATAATGGTTTTGAACCGACCACCGGATTGCTTGAGGGCACTAATCGATTTTTTATGCAATCTGTCAGTTTTGAGCACTTTCCTTTCTGAGTGTTCAGTGTAGATGAAGCTTATTTCATCGATATCCAATTCGCAGGATTTTTCAACAAACCATTCGATGCGATCCATGTTTTTTGTGGGGCTGATGGCTACATGTACCCTGAAATCTTTTGATTTGGCCGATCTGTTTTCCGATATCGTCTCACAAACCACTTTTGAAGGCTTTCCTACAACGATTCTTGCCTGTTTTTCCAGGCCTTTTCCATTAACAACAGTGATTGTGTCTCCCGGCTGCTGCCTCAAAACCTTGATGCAGTGCCTGGACTCATCTTCGGACATGGCAAATTCATTTTCTTCAATATCCTCGCAATAGAAAACATGCATGGGCTGTACAAATTTTTTTGGCAAATATAGATTGATTGCGGTTATACCTTCATTTTTTCAAACAGTTTTCCGATGCTTACGTTTTTATTAAGGATGAAAAAAGTACTGCTAAGCAAGATTACGAAAAGAGTTGTTTACTCGATTTTATTTTTTATTGTACTCTCACAACTGATGACTTCCTGCCTCCAATTTAGAATGAAACCCGATGAGGTTGATGCTTACTTCAAAGACAAAAGCAAAGTTCCCGAACTGAAACGGATAGCATCAGGGAATCGGGAAATAAGCCTTGCTTTTCAGGACAATCATCAGGAAACTACTGTAGTTTTTATTCACGGTGCTCCTGGCTCATGGAGTGCATTCATTGATTTTATGAAGAATGATGATTTAAGAGATCAGGTGAATATTATTTCAGTTGATCGGCCGGGTTATGGTTATTCAGGCTTTGGAGAACCTGTCTATTCACTGGAGCGGCAAAGTAAGTATCTGATGAAGGCAGTAAGAGCAGTGAGTGACAAACCCTTGATTTTGGTAGGGCATTCTCTTGGAGGTCCTGTAGCTGCCAGAATGATGATGGATTTTCCAGAGAATATCAAAGGTTCGGTATTGGTAGCTCCCTCCATCGATCCGGATTTAGAGAACAGAGAATGGTATCGGTACCTCGGCAAATTGAGGCTGGTAAAATATCTGCTTCCCAAATCTTTATGGGTTACCAATGAAGAGATATATGACCTAAAAGAGGAGCTTGCAATCATGTTGCCCGGATGGTCGGATATCACGAGTAAAGTGATTGTGATACAGGGAACCAAAGATAACTTAGTGCCCAAAGAAAATGCAGACTTTGCAGACAGGGTAATGGCTGATGAATTCGTTGAAATCAGGATGCTTGAAGATGTGAATCATTTCATTCCCTGGACACATCCTGAAACAATAGTTAATTCCATCAGAGAGATAGATGAAAACTCTACCAATTAGAGGGAATCGTAAGTCATTAGACTTTAGCCGAAAGCTCGTCGATTTTTTTGAGGACCTGATCTGCCTCATAAGTTTTCAGATCACTTGCTTTTCTATCGATTGTCGATAACTTATGTGCTTCGTTGATCAATTTTTCGTATTTATCCTGTAGTTTCTCTACTTCTGTTTTCTTCTTAAATAATCCGAACATATCCTTTTGATTAAAAGTTTGACATAATCACTTGGAGTTTTGATTAAAGTTGTTTCTCCGTACTCTACTGCTACTAATTCATGGGTTTATACTAAGATTCTCCTATAATCATCATTTTAGTTGATCAAAGGAAGCAGTAAGCTACGAGATCGCCTAACTATTGAAACGAAAGACCTCATATCAAATCTGTTGTGATATCAATCAATTAACATTAGGTTTTTAGGAATTGTTAGAAATAAAAGTGAAAACTATTTTAGAGGGATTTATTCATAGTTTTTAACTTCGGTAAGCCTCCCTTTTTTATTGTAGATACGCCATCTGCCGGTCTTGTTACCATTCTTATATTCTCCCAGCAGGGCAATTTTTCCATTGGAGTGAAAAGAGGTCCACTTGCCGGATTTCTTACCGTTGAGCATATTTCCGCTTTCTTTTGTAAGACCTTCTTGATAGTAGCTTTCAAACTTGCCGTTTGCCAACCCGTTTTTGTAGGCTTTTCGGCTTTTCACTGTTCCGTTAGGGTGATAGGTGAGTAGCTCTCCCTTGCCATCGATGTATTCTCCTTTTGGAAGGGTTTCACCATTTTGGTTATAATAGGGACCAACTTCAACCAATCTGCCGGAAACCCACTTTTCTTCCTGCATGAGCTCTTCATTTTCATGGAAGTTGCCCCATAAGCCGTCCCTTTTGTTGTTTATGTAGACACCTACTTTTCTGATAGCTCCAGACGTATAATATTCAATCCATTGTCCGTTTCTGTCATCTGCTATGAATGGACCTTCTTCCAGTAATAGTCCTCTTTCATCAAAATACTTCCAAATTTGATTTTTTAAGCCCTTGTCGTAATTTCCAATTGAATACAGTTTTCCGTCAGGGTAGTAATTCTTCCAGGTGCCGGATTTGAAGTCATCTTTGTACTGACCGATTACACTTTTCCCCCCACTTTTATGAAATTCAACATACGTACTGTCGATGTTGCCTTGTTTGTAATAGAAGTCCTTCCAGATTTGAGGAAACTCATAAAAAATCTTCCAGTTGCCGTGTGAAATCCCGGCACGGTAATTTTCAATTGATTTTAAATTACCATTTTCATAAAAAAGAACCCATTCGCCATCAGCTAGCCCATTTTTATATTCTTCTATGATCGTTTTGTAACCGTTGGGCTGATATTCAACCCAGGTACTGTCTTTGATGTTATTTTTGTAATAGCCTTTCAGGGCAATACTTCCATTCTCATAATACTCCAGATAATAACCATTGAGCTTATCATTCTCATATTTTGTTTCCCTGATGAGTAATCCAAGGCTATCAAAAATTGCATATTTACCGTTTTTGATGTCATTCTCGTAAGTTACGATCTCTTTCAGAACTTTACCCGGATAATAATAATTCCAAATATTGACTTTTTTACCCAGTTTGTAATCTCCTACAGATTGCAATTGTCCTAATGAATCATATTCCTGCCATCTGCCATTTTTTTTGCCATCCAGGTAGTCACCTTTAGACTTTTGAACACCAGTAACCTGAGCGTTGAGCTGAAAACTCAAACAGAAAATTATCAATAGTGAAATGAGTCGGTAATGCATATAGTTCAAATTTATATTATGCATATCAATTACCATGCAAAAGTTAGTCCAATAAAGAAATTATTTTATTACAAAATAACAAACCATTCTGATGAAGGTTTTGATATTCTGTCAGCGGATAATAAATACTCAGTTTAAAAAATGATTTTCTGAATAGCAGTTCTTTGATTTTTTCGGGTTTTAAAGTGCTGATTTTTTGATAGTTATCGGGTGTGTAGAGGTATTCCCATGGCGTTTCACCAACACAACAATAGTACGAGGCAAATTCATCAGAATTGGCTAAGAATTTATCAGCAAAAAAAATCTGATTTTCTCCAGAGGTTTGTAGTGTAAAACTATAGAAATGCCCCCAGTAGACCATCGACCTGATAGCAAATGTATTTTGAATATCAAATTCTCTTGGGTAATCCAGTATAAAATAGGGGAGGCCGCCGTAGTTTTCTCCCCTCGATATTTTCGGATCTTTTTTAGTGACTGCTGAAATATGATGTGTTGTCGGTAGCGCACTTAATTTTTGCTTAACGCTTCTTTGAAATTCGGTAAGGCTATCGAAAATCTTTTCTGAGATGATTCTTTTCTTTTGGAGAAAGTTCACATCGAAAAGGACTTCTTCTTCATCAGGATCCAGCCTCATATTACCAGTTGATCAATGCTGATCCCCAGGTAAATCCACTTCCAAATGCAGCGAGACATATGGTGTCACCGTCTTTGATTTTTCCTTCTGCCCATGCTTCACTCATAGCAATCGGAATAGAGGCTGCTGTGGTGTTGCCGTATTTCATAATGTTGTTAAAAACCTGATCATTACTGAGACCCATTTTCTGCTGGATGTACTGACTGATTCTCAGGTTTGCCTGGTGTGGAATGAGCAGGTCAATTTCATTAGCAGTCTTACCATTGGTCTGTAGCGCTTCATTGATTACTTCCTGAAATCTGATCACAGCATTTTTGAATACAAAATTGCCATTCATAACCGGATAATATGAAATATCCTCTTCTTCTGATTCCATTATTTCCGGAACCCAGTGTCCTGTATTCGGACCGATCAACGCGAGCTCTTCCGCATATTTACCTTCAGAATACAAATGTGTGGATAGTACTCCTTTTCCTTCTTCTTCAGTGGCCTGCATGACGACAGCACCGGCTCCATCACCAAAGATTACGGACACATTTCTTCCTCTGGTAGTCATATCGAGTCCGCCGCTATGAAGCTCAGCGCCAATTACCAGAATATTCTTATACATGCCTGTTTTGATGAACTGGTCTGCAACAGAAACAGAGTAGATAAACCCAGAACATTGGTTCCTAACGTCCAATGCACCGATATTTTTAATACCTAATTGTTCCTGTACCATCACACCGGGACCTGGAAAGAAATAGTCTGGTGATAGTGTTGCAAAAACAATGAAATCTATATCATCGGGTGTGAGTCCGGCTCTTTCAATGGCAATTTTTGCAGCTTTGGTTCCCATGGTCGAGGGGGCGTCTCCCGAACCTTTTTCTACAAATCTTCTTTCTCTTATTCCTGTTCTCTCTACAATCCACTCATCACTAGTGTCCATCAACTTTTCGAGATCTTTGTTAGTCACTACATTATCAGGTACGTAGTGTCCTACACCAACAATTTTTGAATTATACATGTTGTTTGTTTTTATTGAAGTTGCAATTTAATGAAAACACCCTTATTAGCTGAATGTTTTAATCTTTTGTCTTATCTATTTTCTATCACTACAGCCATAGAAAGATAGTAATAGAAAACCCTGCGATTCCTTGCGAAAAAGGTACCACAGGGTTTATTAATATTTTCCTGAGAATTGAATTACTCTACCACGATTATTTCAATTCTTCTGTTGAGTTCTCTACCCATTTCCTCGTCATCATTGGATGCTAGAGGCTTGGTTTCGCCATATCCTTTCGAAAGGAGTCTGTATTTACTGATGCCATGATCTATCAGCCAATAGGCAACATTTTCTGCTCTTTCCAGTGAAAGAGACATGTTAAAATCATGACCGCCAACATTGTCAGTATGTCCGCCGATTTCAATTTTCAAATTCGGGTTTTGCTTCATCACACCAAGTAGCTTCTGCATTACATCTTCTGATGAATTTTTCACCTCGGATTTACCAACATCGAAGTAGATGTTTCTGGTAACTGCTTTATTACCAGGTCTGAACTTATTACCGAGGAAGCTGATATCAGTCAATTCTTCTTTGAATTCGATGACTTCATTTCTTTCCTCTTCAATAGCAGCAATCTCCTGAGCACTCAATCCGTCTACCAAGAAGTCTTTCTTTAGTTGAACGGACTTACCTTGTGTTGCAGTAGTGACATATCGATCGTTGTGGATCACCTTTAGGTCTTCCAGGATTTCAACCCTGAATGATTCGTCTGATATGATCTCAGTACTGTAATTACCTTGCCTGTCAGTATATGCGACGAAAGATTCATCATCATATTCCGAAGGGTGGAATTTAATTTCAGCACCAACAATCGGTTCGTTAGTATTCTTATCAATGATTTTACCTCCGATGGTCACTTTGCTGATTTCCCAGAAAAAGTAAATATCGTGTTCTCCTTTAGAATTATATCTATCTGAACTGAAATATCCTGATCTGCCATCATCATTCATTTTAAAATTCGTTTCATCATCTGGCGTGTTGATAGGGAATCCCATATTCAATGGCTCTGACCATTTGCCTGTGGCATCATTATAAACAGATTTAAAAACATCATATTTACCGAGTGTATTGTGTCCGTTGGAAGAGAAGTACAGCGTTTTACCGTCTGCAGAAAGGAAAGGGCTGTCCTCATCGTACTCCGAATTGATAATGTCGTCTAACGGTTCCGGCTTGGTCCAGTTTCCTGTTGCATCTTTAAATGACTCATATAATTCCAATCCTTTTGATTTTCCATCTTTGTCAGAAGCGAAAATAATTCTATCCTCAGATTGATTGATGTAGAAGTGAGCTTCCAAATGTGTGTTGGATATTTTTGAGTCAAACTCCTCAGGTTCAGACCACTTACCTCTTGTCGTAGGGTGACTGAAGAATAAATCACCACCTTTCTCATCTCTGAAGATGAAAAGCTTACCATCAGAATTGACCACCTCTATATTGGCTTGTTTTCTGGGGAAGTCCCCAAGAATTGCCACCTGCGTTGGTGTATCCCATCTATCACCATTTTTGATAGAATGATAAACATGGAAAACTTCATCTTTTCCTTTTCCATCCGATCTTCTGTTGGAAGTAAACAGCAATTCATTAGTTTCTTCAAAATATACCGGACTTAGCTCTGAGTAGGGAGAATTGATATCTCCATCCAAAGGTGTTATTTCATATTCGTCCGGTAATTCGAAAAACTCTTTCGACCTGATTGCCCAGTCCCTGAAGCGGTTAACTTCATTGATGATTTCCTTACTTTTATATGCTTTGATATTGTTGAATTTATCAAAGCTGGCAATAGCTTCTTCAAATTTATACTTTCTCATGTAAGACCTACCGAGCCAGTAATAATAGAACTTATCTGTTCTTCCCCTCGTTTTTTCATATGAGAGTAAAACATCTATCGACTTTTCTCTGTAGTATGTGAGAAGTGAGCAAATTTCTGCTTTGTATTTAGCAAGATTGTTATTGGGTTCTGCTCTTAAAACCTCTTCATATAGTGGTAACGCCTTTCTAAAATCCTCTGCAAAGAAAAAGGTTTCTGCCTTAGCTTCGGTTTTTACTACTTTTTGGGCCAGGGCTACATGCATTAATAGGACCATTCCGAGAGACAGGAGTGCTCCGTAAAAATATTTTCTATTCATTCTGACTTGTTTTTTTCCACTTGTTTAGTGTCGTGCCCGCTGCATTCGCTTTAGCTACACATCGCTGATTTTAACAAAAATAATAAATTTAACTAAATAAAGTATAGTTGCCTTTTTGATCGACCGGAGGAGTGTGCTTGATTAACTCTTTGTTGTCTTTTTGGGTTTTGTGAATAATCGGTGAGATGGAGTAAGTATTGAAGTCATCTCTTTTATTCATGAGAATGGATTCTGTATCAATATCACCATTCAGCCAGTCTAATTCATCTTCAGAAATCAGCATTAAAGGGGCTATCACCTGCAGTTTTTCATCTGTACGGGTAATCAACTTAAAAGTGAGGTAACCATCATCGTCCATATCGGTAAAATCCTCCCAAATGCCCGCCATTGTAAATACCTCAAAGTCCGGTAAATGATAGAGATAGGGCACTGCGGTTTTTTTACCAACTTTATTCCATACAACAAATCCTGTAGCTGGCACGAGGCATCTTCTGTTTTCCAGGCCAATTGCCAAAGATTTTTTTGTGCGGGTCTCATTAACAGGGGCATTGAAGAGTTTGGTACTAAGCTTTTTATTATTTGACCAGTTGGGAGTTTGACCCCAATAAGTATTTAGGATTATTTTAGGGTCTTTGTTAAAGATAACTGGTAACTGGTTGGTAGGGGTAGCGTTGAAGGTGGCGTTGAAATCAAAATCCTGAGTAATGTTGTATCGCTGTTCGATTTTTTCTTTTTCAGCGCTTATGATATACCTGTCAATCATTGAAAAACTTTAAAACTCTTTTTTCAGACCAATAATGACCTTCTTTGTCGGATCCCGGAAAACCACAGTGTCCACCTGATTCGGTTAATTCTAAAGTTACTGAATTCAACGAATTAAATACACTTGAATCGAAAGTTTCTTGCGGTAGCATCGGATCATTGAGCGCATTTAATACCAATGTTTCTACTTTTATCCGATTTACAAATCTGATAGAACTGCATTGATGGTAATAATCTTCGGCATCTTTAAACCCGTGAATAGGAGCCGTAAAATAGTTGTCAAAATCGTAAAGGGTTTTAACTTTTGACAGGTTTCCTGTATTGATCTGGTCGGGCATCAGACGGGCTTTGGCGATTACTTTATTTTTGAGCGATTTCAAAAATCGTTTTTCATACAAGACATTCGACTTCTTTCCGATGTTGACAGAACCGGCCTTTAGATTAAGCGGTGTGCAAATGGCTGCTATCCTTTCAATCTTTTGATGTTGATAGGAGAGGGCTTCACCTGCATATTTCAGGGTAAGATTTGCACCGAGACTAAATCCTGTCAAATAGATTTTCTCATATTGTTCAGAAGCGATATTCACGATTTCGTTGAGGTCGTCCGTAGCACCGCTGTGATAAAACCTACTGGTATTATTCATTTTTCCATCACAGCTTCTAAAATTCCATGCGATGACATCAAAACCATTTGAAAGCATTTTTTTGGCCATCCCCAAAACGTAGGGCTTTCTGCTGTTTCCCTCCAGCCCATGTGAAATAATGACCACTTTCTGTTGATTATTTCTGTAGTGATCATACGTCAGGCTATCACCATCGCTGAGGAGGTGCACTTTTCTCTTACAATCCGGCAGTCCGGTGACACTTCGGAACAGTGCCGGGTAAATTGTTTCCAGGTGTTTCCCTCTTAAAAACAGTGGGGGCCGGTATGAGTTACTATGGATAACTGGCATTCAGTTAGGTTTCATAAATTCACGTGAAGGAGACAAAACTAACTGATTAGATTTTAATAATTATTGATATTTTGATGTGGATTCACAATAGATTCTTATTTTTTTCGATCCAATTTCATTTAAATGCCACATTATTATTGGTTAATATGGAACATGGATTAAATTTGACCTAAATCTTTATCAGAATATAGAGAACAAAAGGAAAATTATGGCTGAAGTAATTAGAATGCCCAAGATGAGCGATACGATGGAGGAAGGTGTTATCGCCTCATGGCTCAAAAAAGTGGGAGATGAAGTTTCGTCAGGGGACATTTTAGCAGAAGTAGAAACAGATAAAGCCACCATGGAATTAGAGTCCTATGAAGATGGTGTTTTGTTATATATAGGTATACAAGAGAAAGAATCGGTTCCGGTAGACGGCATCATTGCAGTAATAGGTGAAAAGGGAGAGGATTTCAAATCAGTGTTGGACGGCGCGGATTCGGGCAGTACAAGCGAAACGGAGAAATCTGTAGAAAGCTCCACTACTAGTGACACAGCTCCTGCAGAAGAGGTTGACACTTCTTCTATCAACGCAGAGTTGATTACTATGCCTAAGATGAGTGATACAATGGAAACCGGAGTGATATCCAGTTGGCTCAAGCAAGTGGGAGACGAGGTTTCTTCCGGAGATATTTTAGCAGAAGTAGAAACTGACAAGGCGACTATGGAACTAGAGTCTTACAACGATGGTGTGTTGCTACACATCGCCGTTGAAGCCGGTGGTACTGTAGCTGTGGATGGACCAATCGCGATTATTGGTGAAAGTGGTGCAGACTTTGAAGCTTTGTTAAAAGCCCATGCTAATAAAGGTAAGAGCAGTTCATCCAGTAATGGACAAGCACCAGCCGCTTCCACTCCCAGTGAACCCCCCGCAATTGAATCTTCGCCAGCTCCTGCGCAAACTACTAGCAGCAGTGACAATGGGAGAATAAAGGCTTCTCCTTTGGCTAAAAAAATGGCTGAAGAAAAAGGATAT